>NZ_KB850179.1:1909803-2079937 GCF_000369745.1 Acinetobacter sp. CIP 64.7
GTGCCATAAAATACTCCATATATTGATGTTTATAACATCATTTGAGGAGCAGAATATCACTTATAGGAGTTGTTCAAATTTACGGATCCATCTCTCAAGTTACCGATGAATTTCAAAAACAATTGAAAGTCAGCTAAACCCTGTCAAACAAACCAATAACAAAGGGGGATGCTTAGCATCCCCTTTTCCATCTGATCTACTACAAATAAGTCTCCTCGGCTCAAAGATATGCCGTTGAGCAACATGGAATAACTATGAACCAAGACCAATACTGCAATATGCTCTTTGAATCCTTCTATGATGCAATGGCAACATGCGACGAACACGCAATGAATATTAAGGGGGATCAGCTATTTAACTTTCTTGTGATGGAGATGCTTCAGAACTCATCAGGAAGACCTTTAACATTTTCAGAAAGAACAGGAACGACCGAACTTCATACTTTCTTAGATGCTTACCAACGGCGTTTAGAAGTCAATGCTGACGTTGCGGAAACTATTGAAGCTGAAATTTACAGCAACATCTCTAGTTATAGTTTTGAAAAACACATGGACTTTAAAAATCCTGAGCTTCAGGAAAACGGTTATTCAATTCATTTTAAGCCAATCCAAATCAAAGCCGTTATCGATTGGCTTGATCTTTCTTTTGAAGTAGATCCAAGCCGTTGTAGTTTCGCACATAAGCCTAATGCCCGAAGCTATATTAAAAGCTTTCTAACTATGAAAACAGGGAAAAAGCATTATGTGAAACATGATGAGAGTGATATCAATCAAGATGGCTTAATCTTTACCATCCGTCTTCACGACATCAAAAGTAAAGCCGACTTGCTGATGATTGCTGATCTACTTGAGAAACAATACGGTGCAGAAATTTTCAGAATGAAGATCCGCAATATTGAGCTTTCGCTAGATTTCTATAATGCGAACAATAGAGGCTTACTATCTGCTTTGCATAAATCTCTTCGATACCAAGCAACGGCAAATAACTTTCGCATTTACAAATATGTAAAAGTAGATACTAGAAATAAGTTTAATCCTGTTCCTCATTCGCCATTGATGCTTCTTAAACGGTTTAATCATGACTGGTGTCTAGGTGTAAATCCCAAAGGTTCACCACTATGTTATCGGCTGTATGTGAAGACGACTGATAGCAATAGACAGCCTTTACCAACAGAAGACCATCGGCTAAGGGTTGAAGTGACTCTAGATCAAGTGATTCTCAAAAATACCGATTGCTCAATCAAAAATCTGCAAAACATCATCAAACAAGGATTCAAATTTTTGACGTTTACAGAGCTTGATAAGGCAGCCCCTAATGCTTTTAAGGAAATCTATGATGAAATCATCAAGCCTTATGGTAAAGAGCAAAAAGCAAGAAATGTGAACCGAAATAAACGGAATTTACAAGATGGAATTAAGACATATGCTGAGTTGAATAGCATCGTTTCTAAAGCAATTTTCAATTTATGCCGAAAGTTTTAACTTCGTAAAAATCACCTCAACATTGCAACCAAAAAAACCTATTTAAGTATTTATTTTTTATAAAATTAAATAGGTTTTGTTGCGAATATCCATCTAATACCTATAGATCTATATATTGATATTAAAAGAATTAGAAAATACTCAATCTTCATGCTTAGAGCTTTAGTTGAATTTATTTCACTTTTCACACAAATTAAAATATTTGAACAACGACTTTAAAACTAATTACAGAGATTAAAATGGCAGGTATCTTCACCTTATTCATACTTCTGGGATGTTTACTATTTATTATTGGCTTTAAAAAGCCAAAGCTATCAAAGCTCAAAAAATACGGAATCGCCTTATTCATTATCGGCTTTACCCCTTTCATTATTAGAGAAATCATAGCTCCTCATAATGACAGTAAGCCCGCTACACAAATTACTCATTCGACAAACACTGATTCAATTCCTGAAAATCCAACGACTAAGAATCAATTGAAAGAAGTTAATAATGTAGCAGTAGAAGTATCCCCTGTGGCGGCAGAGGTACAAATACCTAAAGAAAAGGCTTTTGATTGGGATGCTTTTGATGCTAGTCCAGAGCGAGCAGAATTAGGTAGAAATGTTCAAATGATGCAAAACAATAATTTAAAAGGTGCTCATTTTTTACCTGTCAATTACGGTAAGGGCAATCTAGAACAATTCATGAGAGAGAATAATCTTAAGTTTACTATGGCTTCTCTAGACTGCTTCTCTAGTGAGACTCACTGTAGCTTAACTATTGCTATAACACGCTCTAAATATCCATCTAAAGCTAATGGTGATTTCTGCGGTCCAATGGCAAGATGGACAGCACCTTATAAAGATCTAAACGCTTGGGAAACTGACTTAAGAAGTCCGCTTGATCAGTTACTTTTCCAAGGTGATGCTGAAGGCGTTTTAAGAAAAATTGACTACGAGTATGAGCGCCGTTGCTCTTAATCTGAAAACTTTGTCTAGCGAGTAATACTCGCTAGATAGATTAAAAAGAGCGAAGTCTTAGAGCTTGCTAGAAACCTTATACAGGTACCTTTTGTAAATTTAGTGAAAGATTAGAAAATACTTATACTTGTAAATTTTGTACTAGACTTAACACAAGCTTCACCTAATTTTGTATAAATAAGCACTTTACTTATTATTGAATGGTATGACTTTCAGTTAATACTTTGCCTGTCATCTGTTCATAATAACTATCATCACCAAAATCTAATACGGTCAAAGGCAACTCTAAATTCTCTATAATTCTTTTGATCTCTTTATCACGAGTGGCAATAAATTTAGCACCGTTAGCTAATGCAATACCGATGATCTGAATATCAATTTTTACCTTTTGATTAGGTCTTTGAGAAGGAGTATTGTTTTTCAACAGAGCACGATACTCCTTGTATACTCTAGCCGCAATCAATGCTGATTTTGTATCAAAATCTAACTTTTTAAATTTAGAATTAGGCTTAACTAAATCAAATGTACGCTCATCATTTTGATCTCCTGCAATGAATTCCGCTACAACAGGCATAGGCAAAGCTATAGACTCACCTAGTAAACTACTTAGTGCCCTTAAGAGGTTATTATATTCATTACTATCCTGATCATTTTCTAAAAAAGTAATCAATGCATTGGTATCTAAGATGATCAATCTTGTCGCTCCTTCAACCATTCAGCTATAGGATCATCGTGCTTATTCCAGTTTGATGCACCTTTAGATCTAAAATTCTTAATCCAATCATCTAAGTCTACATTTTCAATAATGTGAAATTTATTAATTGTATATTTTTTAAGAGTCGGTTGATAAGAATTTGCTCCTAATAAATAAGTTGCATCACCTTCAAATCTCAGACGTGTATCTGTGTCAAAATATGGGTGTAACTCTTTTAATAGTTGTTTAGAGCACTCAGCAGGAATCTCATCCCCATTATGTACAACTATGGAAATGTGGTCAGACTTATCCTTACCTTTTTGTAAGCGAGATAAACTGCCGTCTAAAGTCTCTTTTTGCTTAAAAGTTTCTTCTTTTTCATATTCAGGAACAGTACATAAAACTTTTGTTGGCCTATAAATCTCATTTTCTAATAATGTTCCATACGATATTTCAGCATTAGAAAAATGATATTTTTTTAGTTCCTTTTGAATACGTAACATCTGTTTTCTATTATGCACAGTATCTTTAGTTACATTCGATATAGCAATGTCTCGGCATTCTAAAGGGACGGTTACTGCTATAGTAGTAGAGCCCTCTTTAATCGTCTTAAAACTAGCATTATCTACACCCACTATTTGACCTAAAGCTGATAGCAAGTTAGCAATACTCGATATTTTTAGGTCATGCAAATGACCGTCATGGATTTTTAGAACAAAATCAAGATCTCCGTACTGCTGTTCCTCAGCAGTCGGATCAAAAAGATCAAGACTTTGTTGGGACGAAATATTTCCCTTTTTATCCACTTTTGACATCTTTTAATCTTTTATTAGAAATAGCAGAGGCTATCTACATTATGTGCAATTACTTGATCAAAGAAAAGCTTTTTTAATTTGTCGGTACATATGACGGTATATTTACTTACATGAGGTTTCATGTTTAACTATTTCATATATTTAGATGATAAACCTGACGGACTCTCTCACCGCCAGAATTTAAAACCCGAATCACATGATTCGGGTTTTTTTATATTTAATTTTATCCATCATCCCATCAGCAAAAAAAATCATCTGCTTAGATCTTAAAATATTATTATCCATCGTCTTATGCAAATCATTGAGTTGATATCAATCCTCTTTCATAAAAATCTTTTGCAACACAACACTTACGCTCAATTCTATTTTTAAAAATCTTCATTTTTCATCAGCCAAAAAACTGATGAATTGTGCAGTTTTTGTACGCCATTCATTTCAGGTTTTTATTTATGTGTTCAAACAAAAAAACTGGCACAGAAATAGCTTAATTTTATTGTCATCAAAGCTATGTTATGTTGCTTATAAATCAACTAAAAGGAGAATAAAAACCACAGGATAGAAAGAAATAACCAAGTGAACCGGGCCATTCAAATTTGAAGTTAAAAAATAGATACACTGCTATTCGGAGAGCGAACATGAATAACAGCGCAAACTATGCCAAACAGATTAAAAATGCAAAACGTGGCGGTTATACCCCAACCATTGCCAAGGACATCAATAAACATAAAATTCAAAAAGCCTTGAGACTCATCGAACAGTGGAGAAGCCTCGCTCAAGAACTCAAACCTCAAATGCAGTTTGATATGGCCTTTACTTTAGAGGAATGTGCACAAGAATTAGATCGCATCCTGAAAAACAGATAAACCTTATAACCAACTCATATCCATAGCAAATCCTATGCTTTCACCCTCGCCCATATCTGCACATATGGGCCATTTCTTTGCACATAATCAAAAACAGAACTTTTCATCCATTCGGTCAAAATAAACAAATCCTGCCGAAACAGTTTAAACGGTTATTTTTTGGCTTGCGTGACCCAAAAAAATCTGTAAAATGCACTCCACCATGCCGGCATAGCTCAGTTGGTAGAGCAACTGACTTGTAATCAGTAGGTCCACAGTTCGAATCCGTGTGCCGGCACCATATCTTAGCCTCGCTTTTAGTGAGGCTTTGATGTTTCTGGGTTTTGGTATTTTCAGCTGAGTCTTCTTGCACTTTCTAGTGCTTCGATTGTGCCGTCACTTGCACATATCTCACAATCCCTTCCTGATATAATTTTCGGCATAGTTTCGCTGTCATCTGAATTTTAAAATGATCCAGTTTTGAACCTTGAGCCTGATCATCTGATGCTTTTGAATTCAAAGTTTTTTGCACATAATCCGCAAAGCCTGAAAATACCGGCTCGGACAGATCCTGAATCTGGATATTTTTAAATTCAAAACGATCCAGACAGGCATACAGTGCCCCCACTGTCATTAAATCTTTTAAATTCACATCAGCAGATTTCAATAAAAACTGATATTTACGCCGTTGTAAGGCATTTAAATTTTCCCAGCGCTCGGACAAAACCAGATGATGAAAACCAATCCGCGCATTTGAATTTAAAACACTACGGATCTGCTCCAAGAATAAAGGCACAGGACTGTGATAAGCCGCATCCAGACACAGCACCACATCAAAACGCTGGGAAAATGGCAATTCTTTTAAACGCAAAAATGACGCCTGATAAATGGCATTCAGTTCTGGCAAATGTTGCTGAATATTAGCCACACAGGCAGCCTGCAGCTCAACCCCCGCCAGATATTGCACCTGATAGTGTTGTTGCCAGTACAGCAAACTTGCACCCTGACCGCAGCCTAAATCCAGCAGTTTATCTTTTGAATTTAAATTTACAGTTTGTGCAAGGTGATCGGTGAGCATACGACAGGCAGCCGTATAATCCTGCTGACCTGCTTGCCAATACCCTAAATTGCTCCAGGGCAATTGCGCATGATCGCCCAACACAGCGGCATCAATTGCATACTTGTGCTGGGGAAGACGCTGACGCAGTGCCTGAAGCCATTGCATGGATTAATAACCCAGTTGCGGTGCAACCTCGACCACAGGTTTTAAACCCTCAAATGGTAAAGGTGCACCAAAAATTTCCGCAATTTTCATCGCTGAGGTCACTGCCGATTCCAGAATTGGCAAACCGTCACATGACCATGAACCGCAGAAGAAGACTTTACGATTGGCATCCAGATGACGTTGCTGCAATTCCTTATTCAGTGCTACGGTATTGGCATCGACCACTGCACGCGTTAGCATCACCGATTTGATCACTTTTTTCGGATCAATCTCGGTTACCGGACGCCAGGTCTGAAATACGGCCGACTTGCCGACCAGAGAAGGTTCAATCGAGTTAAGCCACACGGTAAATTGCTGACGAGTAAATTTACGGTCCATCATATAGCTGAGTACGGCCCAGTCTTTACGTTTTGGCGGCATTACGCTGGCATCGGTATGAATCACCAGTTCGCCTTGTTCGAATTTGAATTTCTTCAATAATTCAATTTCACTGGCGAATTGTACCGGATCCAGGAACTCCTCAATTTTGGTGGTCGGTGTCGCGACAATCACCCGGTCAAACAGTTTTGAATAACCGGCCGCATTTTCAACTTTGACCTGATCGCCCTGCTCTTGTACCAGTGTAATTGCTGAACCGTCTTCAATTTGAATGCCTTCAATCAGCTTATCGACCAACGCTGGTGTACCGCCTTGCAGACGCAGTAACGCATCGCCATCGGTTAATTGACGCAGAAAAATTAACAACGGTTTAGCTGGCCATTCACCAATGGTTTTCGGATTGCAGGTACAGATGGTATATAGCACCGGCATCACCGCACCGTGCCAGAACACTTCTTCAATCTCGTTACGATTGATAAATTCTGCCAGGCTGATGTCCTGATTTTTCGATTTAAAGAATTTGGTCAATGCAACTTTTAACTGCAACAGGCCTTTGACCAGACGCCAGCCATATTGTTGCAGGCCTTTCCGGTTATTGATGATCGGGATATTGCCAATTCGGCTGCGCGATGTGGTCAGCCAGGTTTCAGTTTTATCTTCAAATAACCAGCTGCAGGCCATATAGGTCCGCACCGGATAAGTTTTAATGCCCAGATGTGTGGCTAGACTCAGGGTGTTTTTCCACAGATAGGGGTTCATCACACGTAAAGGTGCGTCAATCAGGCCCCCTTCAAATTCAAGGCTATGACTGTCCATGCCGCGACCTGGAAGTGCTTCAAAAATCGTGATGTGATGCCCTGCGTCCTGGAGAATTCTGGCTGTAGCCAGTCCGGCCATGCCACTACCAATTACTGCGATATCCAAACTGATCATCCGTCATTGAAAAACTACAGAAATTATGTACCATGCGCCAATCAAACAGGTTATTAAAATCTTCCAGAATATATGTTTTTCGTAAAGGCCTTTTTGTTCAATTTCACCTGCTTTTTATTCATTTTTCTGACTTAGTTAAAATTCCATCAAATCTAAGATTTTATTCATATTTTTATCTAAAAACTTGAAAATTCGCTTTAAAAACAAATAATTTAATTAACCATTTTTATAATCCTTGGTTGACAAATACTTTTTAAATACCTATGATTCGCAGCATAAGAAAACCATAAATTCATCCGGTTCCATTCAGATGCGTTTATGCGAAAATTGTTTAAAACGACAAGAAACTACAGCGCCTTATAAAATAAAAGCCTCTGCGAAAGCAGAGGCTTCTTTGTTTTCAGGCCTAGTCAATCATTCAGCATGGTATTGCGCTTACTTGATTGCCTCGCATAAGCCGCTTAAAAAGCATAGAGTGCAATTCCTCAATTCTCATTTTGTTCTCAAATAGAAATCAAATGGCATGATGTTTTTGTCTAGAATTCATAAATCTCTAAACTAAAAAAATAAAAAATCCAGCAACTTGTGCTGGATTTTTTGCTTCAAAGAACTAGGTTTGAATTAGATTTTACCCACCAGGTCGATTGACGGCGCTAGTGTTGCTTCACCTTCTTTCCATTTTGCCGGACAAACTTCACCTGGGTGCGCATGTACATATTGTGCAGCTTTCACTTTACGAAGAAGCTCTTGTGCATCACGGCCAATACCACCCGCGTTGATTTCAATGATCTGGATTTTACCTTCTGGATCAATCACGAAAGTACCACGATCTGCCAGACCTTCAGCTTCAATCAATACTTCGAAGTTTTTAGACAAAGTCCAGGTTGGATCACCAATCAATGGATACTGGATTTTACCAATCACGTCAGAGGTATCATGCCAAGCTTTATGGGTGAAATGAGTATCGGTAGACACGCCATAGATTTCTACACCCATTTTCTGGAATTCAGCATACTGATCAGCAAGATCGCCTAATTCAGTTGGACAAACAAAGGTGAAATCTGCAGGATAGAAAAACACCACTGACCATTTTCCTTTCAGGTCTTGCTCAGAAACTTCGATGAACTGACCATTGTGGTAAGCAGTTGCATTGAATGATTTGATTTCAGTATTGATTAAACTCATGAGATATTTCCTCTGGCTTATTTCTGGGATTGCTTATCTTGTGAAGCTAGAATACGAAAAATTTCAAAATAGGTAAAACCGCAAGTTTTTATAAAAATGATCGCTTTTTTAGATCATTAATTTCTATCAGTATTGTTAATCTCATTTATTTTCTCGATGCAGAGTTGTGCTGATCAAAAGCAAGATAATGCTTTAACACTTATGATTCTTCTAATAAGTCGGGCTTTATGCAAACTCAATACCAATCTTCAAGACATAAAAAACCCACCGCATTCAGGTGGGTTTTAATGATGATTTACCGTTCTAGATCAAAATGGAAGGTCATCATCTAGATCTGCTGCAGGTGCTGCTGTTGGAGCAGGTGCAGATTTTGGCGCAAAACCACTCGGGTTATTGTTGCCATAACCGCCGCCCTGGTTGTTGTTAAAACCGCCTTGCTGTGGTGCTGAACCATAACCTGATTGCGGGTTATTGCCATAACCGCCCTGGTTGTTGTTCGCCTGATTATTGTTATTAAAGCGTGGCTGGTTAAAGCTGCTCTCGCCCTGATCATTTTGAGGACGGCTAGAGTCTAGCATCTGCATTTGTTCACCACGAATTTCCGTCGTATAGCGTTCCTGACCATTCTGGTCAGTCCACTGACGGGTACGTAATGAACCTTCAATATATACTTTTGAACCTTTACGAAGATATTGCTGCGCAATTTCACCTAAACGGTTATGCAACACGATACGGTGCCATTCCGTTTGTTCTTTACGTTCACCGGTACTTTTATCTGTCCACGAATCGCTGGTTGCGATCGAGAATTGAGTGAGAGAGCCACCATTTGCAAAAGTTTTGGTTTCCGGATCTTTACCCAAAGTACCCACTAAAATAACTTTATTTACACCACGCATTTGCCGTTTACTTCCTATATATTTCTGTATTTTACTTTATAAGAGTTATGCTTAAATGGCTACCTCTTTACCTAACAAGTGCGTTAATTGTTGTCGCGAAGCATCATCAATCTGCTTTTTATCGACTTTTACATAGGCAACTTGCTGTTCAGACATCACCACGACCTCTTCAATACCACGAATCGCCAAAAGCTGAGAAGTCCATTCGTCAGTTTGTCTGCTTTCCGGCAAACGCAACACCAGTGATGACAGATAGCGTGGCTGAGCCAGGCCAAAACTCATCAGCAGCCAGATTATCGCGATCCCTGTCAGGATACTCCAGCCCATCGAGGTATTGTTCAGCAGTAATAATTGTCCGCCAATCATACCGCCAAAGAAAGCACCTAAAAACTGGCTGCTGGCATTTACGCCCATCGCGGTGGCTTTGGACTGGATCGGTGCCGCTTTCGACAACCAAGACGGCAACAGAGCCTCCATGACATTAAAGGCAATGAAGAACAGCCCTAGGCCAATCAGCAAGACATATTTTGATTCAAAACCAAATGCCATCACTATCAAACCCAGAATAATGCCAGTAATGGCCACCAGAAAAATCGCGCGCATTTTGTGGTATTTTTCTGCCAGGATAATACTTGGAAAAGCAAAAAACAGGCTCAGCACCAACAGCGGCAAATATACCCAGCCATGACTGGACAGTGGCAGATCAGCAAATTCGATCAGCTGCGAAGGTACATAGATAAACATCGCGGTGAGCAATAAATGCAGGGTAAAAACCGACACATGCAGACGATTCAGATCTCCGATTTTGATTACCTGTTTCAACTGTGCCAGATAGCCTTGCTGAAAGTTTTTATGATGCCGCGTGACTTTAGGCACCATCAACAGCATGGCAATCGCCGCCAGGCCCATCACCGTAGTCACCCAGAATAATCCCGAGATGCCAACCAGACCCGTCAGCCAAGGCCCCAGACTAAAGGCCACCACAAAAGACAGGCCGATACTCATGCCCATTATCGCCATGGCTTTCATGCGGTTTTCTTCACGGGTGACATCTGCCAGCAACGCCATCACCACAGCAGATACTGCACCACCACCGGCGATCGCTCGGCCGATAATCACGCCATAAATGGTGTCCGACATGGCCGCAATTGCACCGCCCAGCGCAAATAGTAGCAGCCCTAAAACCACCAGTGGCTTACGGCTGTAACGGTCGGCAATCAGGCTGAATGGAATCTGCAATAAAGCCTGGGTCAGACCATAGACCCCGACCGCCAAACCGATCAGTGCAGGTGTTGCATATTGATATGCCTGCCCTGCCACAGAAAACACCGGGATAATCATAAACAACCCCAGCATGCGCAGTGCAAAAATACTGCTCAGGGCAAAGGTTGAACGACGTTCTAAAGCATTCATCATAAATTATGGCGATTGGGTTAATTAATCTGGAGCCCAGATTATAGGACATTCAGCTCATTAATAAGACATGAATTTTATTTGAAATAAAGATGATGCCAATCTAAAAACAAAAAAGCGCAGCCGGAGCTACGCTTTTTATTCAGGAACAGCGCTTTATTTGTCTAAAGCCGCCTGACGCTTTTTGTATTGAATCGAGGCAAATACTGCCCAGACAATAAAGGCTACACCGATCAGACCGGTTACCACTTCTGGCACATGCAGACCGGTTCCGCTGGCAATCATAATGAAAGCCAGTGCACCGATGGCATAATGCGCACCATGTTCCAGATAGATATAGGCATCCAATGTGCCCTGCTCAACCAGATAAATCGTCATTGAACGGACAAAGATCGCACCAATTGCCAGACCCAGCATGATGATGACCACGTCTGAGGTAATCGCAAAGGCACCGATCACGCCATCAAAACTGAAAGAGGCATCCAGGACTTCTAGATAGAGGAAACCACCAATACCGGCTTTCACCACACCCGTCGGTACGCCATTTTCATCATGACGAATGGCATTGCCTTCTTCATCGACTTCCGGTTCACCACCGAGCATATGGCTCAGGACCTGCACCCCGATATAAATCACGATGCCCCAGATCCCCGCCATAGTCACTGCCAGACGCTTAGCTTCATCGACATTGGCTGCCATGATTAACAAGGCTACCAGTGCGATAAACACCGACATTGCCGGCACATTGGCCAGATTAGACAGACGGCGTTCCACCCGTCTGAACCAGTGCGTGTCTTTTTCTTCATCCAGGAAGAAGTTCAGGAACACCATCAACAGGAAAGCACCACCAAAAGCAGCAATCTCAGGATGATGTGCCATTAAACGTGCTGAATATTCTTTCGGATCATTCAGGGCCAGACGTACCACTTCCATAAAGCCCAGGTCTGCAGTCACTGCAACAATGACCACCGGGAAGATCAAACGCATCCCGAAAACTGCAATCAGAATACCGACTGTCAGGAACAGCATTTTCCAGAAATGATCCCAACCCCGTAGGACTGAGGCATTGACAACCGCGTTATCAAAGGACAACGACACTTCCATAATCGCCAGAATAGCGGTAATGGTCAGCGCTGTGAGCATGGTTTGCAGGCCTGCGTCAGGACCATGGGTATAACCCCAATACGCAGACAAACCAAGACACACGATCGAAAATGCAATCGAGAAACCAAAATGTTTCAACATACACAACGACCTTGGATAAATTAAATAAATGTATGGCTGCGAGAGAGCAGCTATACGAATAGGAAAAGTTAAGCTAATTATGAAACTTTTAGCGCATAAACCAAAGCACTTCCTGAGCTGTTTTATCTTATTTTCTGTTTTTAAAATTTGCCGATCTTTTAAACAGCCCGATCTTTGCTATAGTGCCGCATGGTTTAACTTGAACTGCAAAGGATTTTCAGCATGAGTTTTTCACAAGAGGTATGGCAACGTAATCTCGGACTTTATCAGAAGACCCTGGCCCTGCCCTTTAATCAGCAACTGGCGCAAGGTACTTTAAGCCGTGAAGCCTTTAGTCATTATGTGATTCAGGATGCGCATTATTTACTGGCCTATGGCCGTGCACTGGCCGTGTGTGCCGCCAAAGCTTTTGAAGCGGACGATGTAATCCAGTTTGCCGAGGCAGCCAAAATTGCGATTGTGGTGGAACGTAGCCTGCATGATGGCTTTATGCAAGATTTTGGCATTAGCAAAGAGCAATTTGAGCAGACACCGTTGACGCTGGCATGTCATCACTATACTTCTTATCTGACTTCGACCGCCTGGTCAGAAAGCTACCCGGTGGTGCTAGCCTCGTTGCTGCCTTGTTTCTGGATTTATGCCGAAGTTGGTAAAGATATTGTCGACAACTCTGCGCCGAATAATCCGTATCAGGCTTGGGTGGATACCTATTCAGGAGAAGAATTCCACACTGCGGTGCGGAATGTGATTGCGACCGTTGACCGTGTTGCGGCGCGTGTTGATGCCGATACACTAGAAAAAATGCATGCAGCTTATACGCATGCGGCCCGTCTGGAATGGTTATTCTGGGATAGTGCCTTTGAGCAACGCCAGTGGCCTGGTCTGGATGAATAAGACGAATAGAAAAAGCCCTGTTTAAGACAGGGCTTTTCGGTTATAGCCGTTTAAAAAAATTTCTACTGTCATGAATTGATCATAAAAACGGCTTAGTCTGAAAAAAACAAGGATAGAACGGGCCGGTACGCTAGACCTAGCTATAAGCCCAAAATTGCCGCACAATAATTGAGAATAATTATCAATTAATAAAATCAATCCCGGAAAGAGGCAGATGATATGAATACTTTAGGCACCGAAGCGATTCGGGCATTTTTTACCCTGCAATGTTGCTGGTTCAACAATGAAGAAATCTATCTGGAACAAGGCTGCCTAGATTGTGGTTCGGCAGCCACTTATCTGATTTACCATACCAACACGCATATCCAAAAACATCTACTGAAATTTATTGAAAAGTATCGCTGTCATCAGGCACGCCGTAACGATTTGCTCGACCTGGATTTTTTCCAAAAAGACTATGAGGACTTTCTTCACATTCTGGAAAATGAAGTGAATTTTTATGCACGTCTGCATCATGATGTGCCACGTGACCGCTGCTTTGAAGAGATTGAATCTATCTTTGAACGCCGCTATGCAGCGGCTTGTTAGGTATTTAGCTTGTACCTGATGATTTTGAATATTTAGACAATCGACTGCTGTGTTTCTTAATGTTGTGATGAATTGACCAATCACCGACATAACTTGACGTTTAAAATACTTTTTTTTGCACTTGAACATTTTTCATCCGGTATCATATAAGGGTTTTTGATGAATATTCTAGGATCCTTGCATGAGCCAAAGCCACATCCGTATTCGAGGCGCACGTACCCATAACCTGAAAAATGTGAACCTTGATATACCACGCGACAAGTTTGTGGTGATTACGGGACTGTCTGGTTCAGGAAAGTCCTCGCTTGCCTTTGATACCTTATATGCCGAAGGTCAGCGCCGTTATGTGGAATCGCTGTCTGCCTATGCCCGCCAGTTCCTCTCCCAGATGGAAAAACCGGAAGTGGATTCTATTGAAGGCTTGAGTCCAGCGATTGCCATCGAACAGAAATCTACCAGTCATAACCCGCGTTCGACCGTGGGTACCATTACCGAAATTTATGACTATTTACGCCTGCTGTATGCGCGTGTCGGTACACCGTTCTGTCCTGAACATGATCTGCCGATGGTGGCACAAACGGTTACTGAAATGGTCGATGCAGTCAAAGCATTAGAAGAAGGCACTGCACTGTTATTGTTAGCACCAGTCGTGCGCGAACGTAAGGGCGAATATACGGCACTGTTTGAACAGCTACAAAGCCAGGGTTTCGTCCGTGCCCGTGTGGATGGCGAGATCATGGAAATTGATCCACCACCAGAACTGGACAAAAAGAAAAAACATACCATTGAAGTCGTAGTTGACCGCTTTAAAGTACGTGATGATCTGGGCAACCGTATTGCAGAAAGTTTTGAAACCGCGCTGCGTCTTGGTGGCGATATCGCCATTCTGTCCTGGATGAAAGGCGAGCATAGCGATCGCGTGTTTTCAGCCAAGCACTCCTGCCCGCAATGTGACCGCGCGGTGGCTGAACTGGAACCGCGTTTATTTTCGTTCAACAATCCCTTTGGTGCCTGTCCGGTTTGTGACGGTCTGGGGACCCGCAGCCATTTCAGTGCCGACAAACTGATTCCCAATCCTGAAGTTAGTGTCAGTCAAGGCGCGATTCGTGGCTGGGACCGTCAGCGTCCTTACTATTACAGCATGATCCAGAAAGTCGCCGAGCACTTTGGTTTTTCTCTGGAAACTCCATGGAATGAACTGGATGCCGACACCAAGAAAAAATTTCTGTACGGCACTGGCAAAGAAAAAATTGATCTAAGTTATATCGATGAACGTGGCCGACGTCATAATCGGGTCATTCCTTTTGAAGGAATTTTGCCGCATCTGGAACGCCGTTATCGTGAAACTGAAAGTAATTATGTGCGTGATGATCTGGCGCAGTATTTATCCAATGCTGCCTGTGATGCCTGTGATGGTTCACGTCTGAATGAAATTTCGCGTAACGTGAAAATTCTGGACAAGACCATTGCTGACATTACCCGTATGTCGATTGGCGATGCTGAAAGCTATTATCAAGGTATTCATCTGGAAGGTGCACGTGGTGAAATCGCTGACAAGATTTTCAAGGAAATCCGTGAACGTCTGCACTTTCTGGTTTCGGTCGGCCTGAACTATCTCAGCCTGTCACGTTCAGCTGAAACTCTGTCTGGTGGTGAAGCGCAGCGAATTCGTCTGGCCTCGCAGATCGGTGCCGGTTTGATGGGCGTCATGTATGTGCTGGATGAACCATCAATTGGTTTGCATCAACGTGATAACGACCGTCTGTTACAGACCCTGATCCGTCTGCGTGATCTGGGCAATACCGTCTTGGTGGTCGAGCATGATGAAGATGCGATTCGTGCCGCCGATCATATTATTGATATCGGTCCGGGTGCCGGTGTGCATGGTGGGCATGTGATTGCCGAAGGAACGTATGATGAAATTCTGGCCAATCCGGACTCGCTGACCGGAAAATATTTATCCGGAAAATTAAAAATTGAAGTGCCGAAAAAACGGATTCAACCGCCTAAGCCTAAAGAACAGATCAAGCTGATGGGAGCATCCGGGCATAACCTGAAAAAAGTCGATCTGACCATTCCTTTAGGTATTATGACCTGTGTTACCGGGGTGTCCGGTTCAGGTAAATCGACCTTGATTAACCGGACTTTGTTACCTTTGGCGGCGACCCAACTGAATGGTGCAACCACTTTAACATCGGAAAAGTTTGAATCGATTGATGGTTTACAGTTCCTCGACAAAGTGGTGGATATTGACCAGAGTCCGATTGGACGTACCCCGCGTTCCAATCCGGCGACTTATACCGGCCTATTTACCCCGATTCGTGAACTGTTTTCACAGACGCAAGAAGCCAAGGCACGCGGTTATGCTGCCGGTCGTTTCTCGTTTAACGTGAAAGGTGGCCGCTGTGAAGCCTGTGAAGGTGACGGCATGATCAAGGTAGCGATGCACTTCCTGCCGGATATGTATGTGCCATGTGATGCCTGTCATGGCAAACGCTATAATCGTGAAACGCTGGAAGTGAACTACAAGGGCAAGAATATTTCCGATGTCTTGCAGATGACCGTTGAAGATGCCATGCATTTCTTTGATGCCATTCCGGTGATTCACCGTCGTCTGGAAACATTGCATCAGGTGGGTCTGGGTTATATCCGTCTGGGTCAGTCTGCGACCACTCTTTCTGGTGGTGAAGCACAGCGTGTCAAACTGGCGCGTGAACTGGCCAAACGCGATACCGGTCAAACCCTGTATATTCTAGATGAACCGACCACAGGTCTGCATTTTCATGATATTGCCAAACTGCTGGATATCCTGCATCAGCTCCGTGACAAGGGTAATACCATCGTGGTGATTGAACATAATCTGGACGTAATTAAAACTGCCGACTGGGTGGTGGACTTAGGCCCTGAAGGCGGTTCGGGGGGCGGTATGATTGTCGCGGAAGGCACGCCTGAACAAGTCGTGAAAGTGAAAGCCTCACATACCGGTAAATTCTTGAAGCCGTTGTTGAAATAAAAAATCTCCTCCCAACCTCCTCTTTGATAAAGAGGAGGAATTCCCTCCTTTCGCAAAGGAGGGTTAGGGTGGATTAAAAAAATAAATCTATTCTTAAATTTGTGTAGGGAAACAAAATGCGCTTTTCAGAAAGATATGGTTATAAACCTGTTAGAGAAATCATTCAAAAAGAAAGCATGGATGATGCTTTGAAGAATTCCATTTGGAATGTTTTTAAACAAATTATTATTGAACAAGGAAAATTTACCAAACATTCATCATTGCCAAATATACAAGATTATAATCTATACACTTTTTTTAGAGCTTATTGGATCACTTTTCTAAAAAAACCACTCGATGAAATGCCAAATACTGTTTCCAATATTCAAAAGGATATATATCAACACTTTTTCAATCAATTAAAATGGTATGAAATTTACGATCTTATTGAGTTTACTATCGACCATTTGCCATCTGATTGGAAAAAAACTAGATATCAAGAGACCCTTATAAAACTCATAAATGCTGTTTTAGAAAGAGAAAATAGTGCTTATCGAATTATTGAGAATAAAATTATTCTTATCACCTCAGAACAAGAAATCCAATCCATCGAGGAAGCATTAGAAAGTACAAATCCATATTCAGATGTTCAACAACATCTTAATCAAGGGCGAATTCAAACATGAGGTGCGACAGTTTGAAAAGTCTTATGATAATCAACAAGCTGAGCAAATTTCTCTAATGGTGTAAGCCAATCTAACGCTTTTCTAGGACGAGTATTCAGTGACATGGCAACTTGATTTAAATAATGCTGATCTGCCTGATTTAAATCAATCCCTTTAGGTAAATATTGCCTAATTAAACCATTCATATTTTCGCATGTGCCTTTTTGCCAGGGTGAATGTGGGTCACAGAAATATACATCTATGCCTAAATCTTCTTCAAGTATTTTATGTTCTGCCATCTCGCGTCCACGGTCATAGGTCAACGTTTTACGCAGTTCTGCAGGTAAATATTTCAGAGCTTCAGTTAAAGCCTTGCGCACTGATTCTGCCTTTGCATCAGGTAATGTTGCCAAGATACAGAGCCGTGTATTTCGTTCAATAAGTGTTGCTATCGAACTTTTATTGTCTTTACCTTTAATTAAATCAGCTTCCCAATGACCCGGTATTTTTCTTTCTTGAACTTCGGCTGGGCGCTCATGAATAGTTTTAATATCCTGTAATATAGAATCTTTTTTAGGTTCACCGTTAGCTTTTCGCTTTTTATTTTCATGACGCAGACAGGATAATAAGTCTTTTTTCAACTCACCCTTTGGTAATGCTCGTATCGTTGAATAAATCGTTGTATGGCTTACATTCATTGTTTGATCCAAATCAGGAAATGTCTTTAAACGCTTTGCTATTTGCTGAGGAGACCATAAACAACGGATCGCTTCAACAATAAATTTCCAGAGGATTGAATCGATTTTGAGTTTTCTGTGACCACGTCTACGTCTAGCGAAGGTGTTATCAGAAGCATATTGAGCTTGATAAACGTCATTGATACTATTTCTTTTAAGCTCACGATAGATCGTACTAGGATGTCTTTTAATGAGTTCAGCAAATTTTCTGGCTGAAAAGCCTTCTTTTCTTGACTCAAGCATTAATGCAGTACGATCTTCAAAGTTAAGATGATGGTATGACAATTTTATATACTCCATAAACCCTTTAAATTAATTAGGTGGTTTATGTCGCACTTCAAGTTTTACTCTGCCAAGCCTTAAAACTGATGTCTGATCGTCAAAATCCCGATTATCGAAATTCAATTAAAGAATCTGTTTCGGCATTAGAAGGTATGTGTCAAAAAATATTAAAGAAAGACAAAGTAACTTTAGGTGATGCAATTGGTCAAATTGAAAAACAATATCCAATACATCCTGCATTAAAAGCCAGTATTAAATCTTTATATGGTTATACATCAGATGCAGATGGTATTCGCCATGCAATGTTAGACGAATCAAATCTTTCTTATATCGATGCAAAATTTATGCTTGTTGCCTGCACAAATTTTATTAACTATCTCATCGACAAAACCAAAAATGATCCAAATTAGATCACATGACTGGCGACGTGGATGTCGCCCGTTCGACTATGCTAAAGGGACTTAGCATCAGTCGAACAAATGCATTTTGCTACTTTTGTGCAATTCAAAAGTAGAGAAAGCAGTCTTTTGAACTAAACCTCTGCCACCGCATTGCGTCCCTTGGCCTTTGCTGCAAACAAAGCATCATCTGCATTTGACAATAAAGCCATCCAGGACATGGCACCAATCGCGACTCCGATACTGACCGAAATCTGAATCTCGTCTCCTGCTGCAGTCACAATATGACGCTCAGCCACTTCAGCCCGGATTTTATCAGCCACAATCAGTGCCTGCTGCATCTGGATATTTTCAATCAATACCAGAAATTCATCGCCGCCATAACGCACCAGCAAATCTGTAGCACGGACATTAGCTTGCAAACGCTCGGCCACCAGTTGAATCACCTGATCGCCAATAATATGTCCATATTGATCATTCACCTGTTTAAAGTGATCAATATCAATAATCATCAAACAGGTTTGGCTCAATTGACCCGGCTGATTTTCCATAAAACGGATATATTCTTCCAGCGCGAAACGGTTGGATAATCCGGTCAAAGAATCGGAATGGGCAATATTCTTTAAACGAAATTCTAGCGCATCACGTTCTTGCAACATTTTTTGCAATTTCTGAATGGCCGCAAATAAAGAATCTGAATGATTCACTTCACGTAGCCGCATATCAATTTTCTGACGACCCGAGTTTTTAGACAAACTCAACAACATGCGGCGTGCCTGAATCAGCGGCAGGAATACCTGTTTACGTGCAAAAATCATGGTTGAAATCGCGGTCAGTAATGAAATTAGCGATACCAGTACACTCCAGATCAAACGCTGCATATTGCTGTTCATTTCTTGAATAGCTGCATCTCTGCTGTATTGCAGCAGGTAAGTTTGCAGGTCTACCACAGTCGCAAATTTATCTACGATCGCTTCAGTCAGTTCTGTTCCGCTCAAACGGTAGTCACGTTGCTCAAGACTGTCACTGATCAGCTCACTGACAATCGGTAAGCCTTGCTGAATAAACTCAGTTTCTACCCGTCGATGTAAACGGATGAATTCCTCAGTCTTGTCTTGAACAGGTTGAATGGTATCAATTAAGGCCCACAAATAACGTACCTGATGTTGGGTCTGTAAAGAGCGGGTAATATTTTCAGTGGGAAGTGGCGCTTCAAAAGTCACATGCGCCATGATAGACGAGGCCACACGACCGGCCTGATCACGTAAATCAGATAAAAATAGAATCTGGCTAATATAGTTATTCAGAGAGGTGGATGAGCTATCTGAAGCCACTGCCACGTCACGCAAAAGTTCACGACAACTTTCCCAGGCCGCAAACATGGCCAGAATTGCCTGATCAAGTTCTTGCGCACTGCGTTGCTGACGCGGCATCCGGGTATAGGCATCAACCTGTGCACGTCCTTTTTTCAGGCTGATTTCAAGCTGTGAAAGTTGCTGATTCAGGTTGTTAAAACCGACCTCTGTCAAGACATCAGCCGTCTGGGAGAGCTGCCGATCAACCTGCTGTCGATAGCTGATTAACTCTTGCTGATGCTGGGAAAATTCCTGCACCGAACTGGACATGGCTTTATTGGCAGGCGCACGCTCACGCGAAATTTTATTCGCCAGATCAGCGACCTGCTGTAAGGCATTCAATTGTTGATAAGTTTGTCTGGATTTTAAATAACTTTGACTGCTACTCACAATTAAGGGAATACAGATGCAAAGTAAACATAAAATAATAATCGACATCGACCAGTACAAACGTTTACTGATCCACTCAGAGCGTAAGGTATTCATGCTGTTGTATTACGCCCCAATATGACAAGCAAAGCTAAATAGATTGATTATTATACAAATAAAACAGGATGGTCTTAAAGCCTTTAGTCTTACTTCACTTATGTTTTTAATGAATTTTTATCATCTATTATTTTTCAGATACTTAAGTTGGTTTATTTAAAATGTTAATGCAGGGTTTCATGACTACAATTCCCTATAAACTCTTACAAAAACAAGGGAATTTAAGCAGCTAAAAAAATATAAAAACTTGCTTTCTGCACTATTTACACCTGCAACAAATAGGTGCATAATGCACCGCATTAGGGCGAGTTAAATTATTCCTCAGCAGATATTTTAGTTTACCCGCAAATTTTGGCGAAAAAACCCCGATTTTCTATGAAAATCGGGGTTTTTTTTAGTTATTGAATTTTAGACCTATGTTTTTACTCTTTAATATGCACTATTTTGGTGCTTAAATTATTATAATATTTCTTTTCTTCATCTTGTTTTGAGTTGAAGGTTTTTTCACAAACAGAATGATCTGAAATAAAAAATGCTAGATAAAAAAAAGCCCAACCTTGGGGAAAGCTGGGCGATAAAACAAAAAATTGTGGAGAATCAGGCTAAATCACTATAAAAGTGTGAACTCTAACTTGATTTTCATATTATGTAAAATTCCCCTCAAAATGTAAAGCCGATTGCTCCAGTCAAGATTATAAAACATGCCCATTTAGCTCAAAAAACAGACACCTATTCTAAGATCCAAGCTGATGATGCTTTAAAATCAAGCAATCCAATCAAAGACCTGATGCGCCAGACATTTTGCACTTCTTGACACATTTATGAATTAACTCACCCATTATTAATTGTTTTAATAGATAAATATATTATAATTAATCGTATTAATTGATTAAAATAACAACATAATTTCTCCTTAATCTTTAGTCCCGATTCTATATTTAAAGTCTAGATTTTTGTTATACAAGAGTTTTTATATAAAATAGCTTCGGAGCCTAATACTTAAATTTTACACAAAATTAATACAATGATTTAGCTTAAAAAAATAGCGATTTCGAATTGGATTGACTTAATAAATTGTTACAATACAATATGTTCAAAAGTTGTACACATCTTGTAACAAAACGGTAAATATCATGAAAAAACTCGGTTTAGCCACTGCTTTATTATTAGCCATGACCGGTGCTCAAGCATATCAATTTGAAGTTCAAGGTCAATCAGAGTTCATCGACAACACTGCAAATGAACAAGACTTCACTGGTGCAGTTCAAGGTACTTACTACTTCAACAATGTTGATGCTTCTAAAGGTCCTTTAGCTGAAGCTGCTTTTTTAAACCAAGCATCTAATGTTTCTGCTGCTTATACATACGGCGAAGACGGACAAGAATTTGGTGATCGCACTGTGCACCATACTTTCGGTGTAAAAGGTGAAGCGTATATCCCGACTAACGTTGTTCCTGCTTATGCAAGCGCTTCTTATAGCCATACCATCGCGGATAACAAAGCGGGCGACGTAGACGGCAATGGTGACCGTTATGCATTAGAACTAGGTGCATTACTAATCCCTAACTTCTTGGTTGCTGTGGGTTATACCAGCGTTGCTGACCAAACTTCTTATGATGCTTTCAACATGTTTAACAACGGTGTTGCTAAAGCTGCTCTTGAATCTGCAACAATTGCTGATAAGACAGATGCGATCACTGCACGTACTAAATACGTTGGTGCAATCGACGGTACTAACATGTCAATTGGTTTTGAAAGCGGTTTAGTTTATGGTGAAGATACTGCCTACAACTTAGGTACAACTCTTTTCCTTAACCCACAGTTAAGCGTTGGTGCTTCTTATATGGAATCTAGCTTTGCTGGTTCTCCAGACAAAGCTTGGGGCGCGAACGTAAACTACTTCATTACTCCTGCTGTTGCAGTTGGCGCATCTTATGTAAATGCTAACTACGAAGCAAATCTTGCGCAAACTGCTCAAGTTCGTGATACTCAAACGATCGGCGTAAATGCCAAATTCCGTTTCTAATTTCTGATTAGATTCTGAATCAAAAAAGGACGCATATTGCGTCCTTTTTTATTGTTTTATGACTCTGTTTACTCAGGCGTACGTACCAGACTTAAGAAGTGCAAATGACGTTCATATTGATCAATGATATCCTGCAATAGATCTTCTTGCGTCCACTCCATCACATCATAACCCTGCCCACCTTCTCTTAAAAAGACTTCTGCCTGATAGGAATCTACTCCCGCATTCTCCAGTTCAGCCATAAAGCTTGGACTTAAAGTCTGAGTGGCATTGACCTGATAGATAAAATTAATTTCATCCTGATGATCAACACGGAGCTGTATACCGTCTTCTAGCGGGCTAATCACCACTTGTAATCGGCGCCGTTTCAATTCACTTTGAAAGCTGAGAAATGCCTTATTCACTGTATTGTGAATATACTGCTGCACCTCTTCCTGAGTGTGCGGATAATGCATAATCAGGCCTAATCGCTGTTGCCAGCTGCGCGGATTCTGGATCGCACGCGGGGTAATCCGTGCGGCTTGCAGCGCATGCATTTTGGTAACATCCAGATGTAAGGCTTTGATTAATCCCCAGCACATCAGCAGCATAATGAAGGTAAATGGCAAGGCGCTCATGATCGTGGCCGATTGCAAGGCTTCTAAGCCACCCGCCAGCAAGAGGATGATGGCTAACAAAGCCATGAGCACGGTCCAGAATAGACGCTGCCAGGTCGGTGAATTTTCACTTTTTGCTGTCAGATAATCAGTCACCAATGCCCCTGAATCGGCAGAAGTCACAAAGAACAGCATCACTAGTAAAGTCGCAATGATACTGGTTACTGAGCTAAAAGGCAGATTAGCTAAAAATTCGAATAGAGCCACAGATGAATCACGCTGAACTGCTTCTAGCAAGCTGGTATTGGCTTCATGCATAATGCTATACAGCGCGGCATTGCCCATAAAACCCATCCAGATCAGGGTAAATCCGGTCGGAATCAGCAATACACCCACGATAAATTCACGAATACTGCGCCCTTCCGAGACCCGGGCAATGAACATCCCGACAAATGGCGACCAGGAAATCCACCAGGCCCAGTACATGATGGTCCAGCCGCCAATCCAGCCACTTGGCTGATAGGCATACAGATTAAAGGTCATGCTAAACAGATTTGAAACATACTGGCCGGCATTCTGAATAGTCGTCTGTAACAGATAAATACTCGGACCTGCCACAAAGACAAAAATCAGCAACAGCAGTGCAAGTACCAAATTTAGTTCAGATAAACGTTTAATTCCTTTGTCTAATCCAAAAAATACGGAAGTCGCCGCCATGGCACTGACTACAATAATCAAAATGACCTGAGTACTGGGTGCCTGTTCAATGCCAAACAAATAGTTCAAACCTGAATTGATTTGGGTCACCCCGAAACCAAGCGTAGTAGCGACACCAAATACCGTACCAATGGTGGCAAAGGTATCGACGCCATCTCCAATCGGTCCATAGATCTTTTGACCAATCAGCGGATACAAGGCCGAACGAATTTTTAAAGGCAATTGATGCCGGTAAGCAAAATAAGCTAGCGATAGGCCAACCAGCGTATAAATGGCCCAGGCATGTAAGCCCCAGTGGAAAAAGGTGACCCGCATAGATTGTTGTGCAGCCAGTACAGTTTCCGGTTCACCGGCAGGTGGCGTAACATAATGCATCACCGGTTCGGCCACACCAAAGAACATCAGGCCAATCCCCATGCCTGCGGTGAATAACATCGCAAACCAGGAGGCACTGCTATATTTCGGTTGACTATGCTCGGGCCCCAGTTTGATTTTGCCCATATCCGACAGGGCAATATAAGCCAGAAGGATGATAAATATCGCCACCGACAATACATAGAACCAGCTAAAGGACGTGGTAATCCACTGGTTCAGTTGCTGGGTAAAAACTGAAAAAGCATCGGGTGCAAATACGACCAACGCTAAAAATATCGCAATAATGGCGACAGTACTGATAAAAACATTTGGATTGATATTGGCAAAACAGGATGGTTTTGTGGAAGGCATACATCCTCCATTTTTTAAAAATTGGATCGACAAACAGCGTCAAATAATTATTGGTAAGGTCAAAATGATCAGACAGATTCAGTCTATGGGAGCTAGATCTCCTGCTATTTTAGGATGTGACACAAAATAAAGCCGTTAAGTTACTGTAACAAATACAATAAAAGGATGAGTCTCATTGCCCAGGCGGGTTTTCTCTATTTTTCACGTTCTTTTTATGCGGTAGACGTGCGATATATTGCAAGGCAATTAAGCGGGATACAATCAGCGCCAGATACATCACCCCGACAAACATCTGGATAATGGCTAGCATCCGTGCGACCGGACTGACCGGCATGATATCAGACAGTCCTGTTGCAGATTGCACACTGAAACTAAGAAAAATCAGATCCAGCCAGGGTTGATAGGCTTGCAGATCGGGGTCTGAAAAGCTGTACGGCACCAGCAGCTGACAGATACTGTAGAGGAAGGCAAAGCCCCAGGCCAGCAAGGTAAATACTGCGCCAGCGGCAAAGAGTTCATCCTTGGTCAGATAACGGTCATGAAACATATAACGCAGTAGGCCATAGGCTGCACTAAAATAAGCACCAGCTTCAAACAGGTGGGCGGTGACATGGATCCAGGTATAACGCAGTCCCAGCACAATCAGGGAGGAAAAGAGAATTGCGCCGGCGACAAAGCTGAGTCCTAAAATGGTAAACATCGGAGTCTGGCGAATGACTCTGGCAATCACCAGCAAAACCAGAACACCCAGTACCCAGGTTCCCGCCCGATAAGACATGCTTCCATAACTCAATACCGACAAGAGCAAGATCAGCAATTGCAGGCACAACAGCCATGCCGAAGGTAAATGGGTAAAGCTGTTCCAGAACTGCTGCAGAGATTGCTTCATAATGCCCTTCTTGTTGCTATTCTTGTTACTATCTTCATGTAGGGAATACATTGTTATTGTTAACAGCTTTTAACATAGCATGCTCAAAGCCACTTGCAGATATACGATTTGTATGAAAATTACTGAAATAACACTGCACAAATCCAGCCAGCTCAATGCAATACGGCATTTATCCTAAAGAAAAAACTTGATGATATCTCCATAAAAAAGCCCCTGACGGGGCTTTTTTAGCGTAGCGCAGATCTTAGTGATCCGATGCGCCTGAGATACCAATACCGGTTTGTGAACGTACAAACTGGGCATCAAAGGCTTTGCGTTCTGCCTGAGCCTGTGCCGAATTATCCGTCACAGAGAACAACCAGCAGCACAAGAATGACAATGGCATCGCGAAGATTGCAGGACCATTGAACGGGTTCACTGGCGTATCAGAAATACCCAAAGTATCGACCCATACTGCTTTAGACAGCACAATCAAGGTTACTGCGGTTACCAGACCTGCAACACCACCAATCACGGCACCACGTGTCGTCAAGCCTTTCCAGAACATAGACAATACCAGTACCGGGAAGTTGGCACATGCCGCAACAGAGAATGCCAGACCGACCATGAAGGCTACGTTTTGTTTTTCGAACAAAATCCCGAGAATCATTGCGAAGATCGCAAGACCTAAAGTCGCGATTTTAGACATACGTAGTTCAGATTCAGGCGTGGTTTGGCCTTTCTTCAAAACGTTGGCATACAAGTCATGCGAAATTGCTGAAGCACCTGACAGGGTCAAACCAGCAACGACCGCAAGAATCGTGGCAAATGCAACTGCAGAAATGAAGCCCATGAACAGGTCGCCGCCCACTGCATCAGACAGGTGCACCGCCGCCATGTTATTACCACCTACCAGCTCCAGCTTGCCAGTCACAGCCATTTTCGCAACATCAAGGAATTGCGGGTTGTTCGATACATATAGAATCGCACCAAAACCAATGATGAAGGTTAATAGGTAGAAATAACCAATAAAACCTGTAGCAACTACGACTGATTTACGCGCTTCTTTGGCATCTTTTACCGTGAAGAAACGCATCAGGATATGTGGCAGACCTGCGGTACCAAACATCAATGCCAGACCTAAAGAAATCGCATCAATCGGATTAGATGCCAGACTACCCGGACCCATGATTTTGGTCGCATCTGTCAGGCTCAAGTCATGTACTTTTGAGTAGACACCAATCGCCTGTTCAAACATGTTGGTAAAGCTGAAGCCCACACCTTTCATAACCATGAATGCCATAAAGGTTGCACCAGACAGCAACATCACCGCCTTGATGATCTGTACCCAAGTGGTTGCCAACATACCGCCGAACATCACGTAGGCCATCATCAACAAGCCAACGATCACGACTGCAATGTTATAGTTCAGACCGAATAGAAGTTTGATCAGCTGACCTGCACCCACCATCTGTGCAATCAGATAGAACGCGACCACAACCAGTGAACTTAAAGCAGCCAAGGTACGTACCGGTTTTTCCTGCAAGCGGAAAGACACTACGTCTGACAGGTTGTATTTACCCAGGTTACGCAGACGTTCTGCCACCAGGAACAATACAATCGGCCAGCCCACCATGAAACCCAGTGAATACAGCAAGCCATCAAAACCGGACAGGAACACCATCGCGGAAATACCCAGGAACGATGCAGCTGACATATAGTCACCGGCAATCGCCAGGCCATTCTGGAAACCGGAAATACCGCCACCGGCAGTATAGAAGTCTTTGGTATTGGTGGTTTGTTTTGCTGCCCATTTGGTAATAAACAGCGTAGCACCTACGAAAATCACAAACATGATAATCGCGTGCCAGTTGGTCGCCTGCTGTTCTGCTGCACCCAGATCGGGACCAGCGAATGCAACGCCTGAAGCCACTATCGTGGTCGCCAGGGCAATAAGAGAATTCCATTTCATCTTAGTGGTGTCCTTTTTCATGCGCAATCGCTTCGACTTCACGGATTGCTTCTTCAGTCAATTGATCAAGTTTGTTATTGGCAATGTAGGAATACACACCACACAAGATAAACGACAGGACAATGATACCTAGACCAAGTGGAATACCCCACGTGGTCACACCACCTGAAATTGAAGACAATAGAAATTCTTTGTTGTAACCAACCAGCAACATGAAACCCACATAAACAAATAGCATAATGCCGGTCAACGTCCAGCTGAGCATACTTTTCTTGCGGACCATTTCCTTGAATTTTGGATTTTGTAGAATACGATCTACTTGTACCTCATCCATAATTACTCTCCTGTAGCCCAACCTTGGGCTGCCTATTTTTTAATTTGAATTATCACTGTTGCAAGTTAACAATAATCGTAGGTGCTTGTAATTTAGACTTTGGTCGTTAAAAAATGATCAATTTAAACTGTAGCGTTCACGATGCGTTATCATAGCGGCATGCTCAGTACACATCAGGCTATATGAACAGTTGGCTCATCATAGGGGTACTCGCCCTCTATATCGCATTACTCTTTATCTGCGCTTTCTACGGGGAAAAACATGCCAGCCGGCTGAGTACCCGTGGGCGCATGCTATTGTTTAGTTTAACTTTAGGCGTCTACTGTTCCTCCTGGACCTTTTATGGCGCCACGGGTGCTGCGGTACGTGAAGGCATTATTTTCCTGCCGATCTATCTGGGTCCGCTGCTCTTCGTTGCCGTCGGCTATGACATCTGGCGTCGTCTGGGACGGGTGAGACAGCATCATGCCATTTCTTCGATCGCTGACTTTGTCGCAGCACGCTATGGTAAAAGTGGTCCCCTCGCCTCGCTGGTGACCATTCTGGCGGTGGTAGCGATTGTGCCTTATCTGGCCTTGCAGTTACGTGCGATTGCCTTAAGTGCCGCCGTCATTCTGGAACCTTCCGCAGGTGTAACCGGCACGACCAATGGCGTACTGTTTCTGACTGGGGTTCTGGCAATACTGGCGATGATGTTTGGTACCCGGCAGATTGCCAATACTGAACAGCATGGCGGCCTGATGCTGGCCGTGGCATTTGAGTCTTTTGTCAAACTCTTCGCCCTGCTGGCAGTTGCCTGTTTCTTTATGTTTGAAGCACCAGAAAATCTGGCACAGATCAGTAGCGATATCAGCACTACTTTTCATGATGTACAACTGTTTGGCGTGCCACAAAGTTTCTGGATTCAGACCCTGCTCGCGGCACTGGCCATTATCTGCCTGCCGCGTCAGTTCCATGTAGCTGTGGTTGAGCTACGTGATGAAAAACATATTCGTGGTGCGCGGCGTTGGTTTGCAGTTTATTTGATTCTGACTACCTTGGCGATTATTCCAATTGCCAGCTGGGCGCTACATGCTGCACCGCAATATCTGGCCATTCCGGATGTGGCGGTCCTGTCCTTACCACTTAGCTATAATCAGGACTGGTTGACCTTATTGGCATTTCTGGGTGGTTTCTCTGCCTCTACCGGGATGCTGCTGGTGTCTTCCGTGGCACTGTCAATTATGCTCAGCAATGACCTGATCATGCCGGCGTTGTGGCGTTTAAAGCTGATTTCCCGGCATGACAAACGCTTGCCGTTGGTGCTGAAATTTACCCGCCGGGTCTGTATCCTGGGTGTGATGTTGATGGGCTTCCTGTTCTTCAATTTCTTTAATGATATTGACCAGTTGTCGGTTTTTGGTCTGTTGGCCTTTAGTGCGGTGGCACAATTCGCCCCTGCCCTGATCGGTGGCCTGTACTGGCGTGGCGGTAGTAAACAGGGTGTCTATGCTGGACTCCTGACCGGTTTTGCCTTGTGGGCTTATACCCTGCTGTTTCCAACCATTTTGCGAAGCCTGCCAGAAGCCTATAGCAGCTTTAGCCAAAGCTTGCTGAATCAAGGGCCTTTTGGCTGGAACTGGTTAAGACCGGAAGCCCTGATCGGTTTTGAGTCTTTTGATCCGCTGACCCATGGAGTAGTTTGGGCACTGGGCTTAAATACCCTGCTGTATATCTGGATTTCCCGTATTTTCCGTCCGAGTATTGCCGAACAGATTCAGGCCGAAAGTTTCTTCTATTATGAAACCAAGCCACTACCCTCGCAGAGTCCTTCTACCGAGGTCAGCTATTCGCATCAGGATGTCGCCCGTTTAAAAGTTGGTGACCTGATTACCCTGGCCAAACGCATTACCGGCGAAGGCCCAACCACACGCGCTTTCCAGCAGTTTTGTACCCAAAACAGTGTTGAACTGAATGAAAACAGCAGTGCCAATGGCATGTGGTGGCGTTTCACTGAACAGTATCTGGCGGGGACTATCGGGGCAGCTTCAGCACGTACCCTGCTCACCACAGCCATGGTCAACAATGGCCTGGCCTTGGGTCAGGTCGCCAATATTCTCGATCAGGCCTCGCAATGGCAGCGCTTCAATCAGAACCTGATCATGACCATGATTGATCACATGACCCAAGGGGTCAGCGTGGTCGATGAAAACATGTGTCTGGTCGCATGGAACAATCAGTATCTGAAACTGTTCGATTATCCGACCGATATTGTCTATGTCGGTTGTCCAATCGCAGACCTGATCCGTTATAACGCTGAACGTGGTGAATGTGGCCCGGGCTCGGTTGAAGAACATGTACGGAAACGGATTCACTGGATGCAGGTCGGCAGTGCCCATGAATTTGAACGGATTCGTAAAGATGGCCGCGTCATTCAGATGCGCGGCAATCCGATCGAAGGCGGCGGGTTCGTTACCACTTTCGCCGATATTACTGCCTTCCGTGAAAATGAAGCCGTGCTTGAAGCCCGCGTTCAGGACCGTACCCAGCAGCTGGCCGATGCATTGTCCGAGCAGCAACTGGCGCGTGAACAGGCCGATAAGGCCAATATGTCAAAAAGCCGCTTCATTGCAGCCGCCAGTCATGACCTGTTGCAGCCAATGCATGCCGCGCGCCTGTTCAGTACCGCACTCGAACAAAGCGTGCAGAATGATGAAGACCGCAAGACCTTACAACAACTGGATCGTGCTTTGCATGGTGCAGAAAGCATGTTGTCTGCCCTGCTGGATATTGCCCGACTGGAAGGCGGCACCATTCAGCCGAAACGTCAGGCTTATCCGCTGCATGACCTGCTCAGCGATCTGGAACTCCAGTTCAAATCGATCGCTGCACAGCGTGGTATCAAGTTCAGTGTGCATGATGCACAGTTCTGGATTGATACCGATCCACAATGGATTCGCCGCATTATCCAGAACTTTGTCAGCAATGCGTTGCGTTATACTGCCAGAGGTAAAGTGGTGGTCGGTGTATTACGTTCGAGCAGCAGACCGAATCATATCCGTATTGGCGTCTGGGATACTGGCCCGGGCATTGCCGAAGAACAGCGCATCAAACTGTTTCAGGAATTTGAACGTTGCGGCCACACCTCGCCTTGGGGTGAACAGGGTCTGGGCCTAGGTTTGGCGATCGTACAACGCATGACCAGCATGCTGGACTATCCGGTACATGTGTCTTCTGCGCTGGGTAAAGGTTCCTGCTTTATGATTGAAGTGCCTGTGATCGAAGCACCAAAAGTTGTCGCAGCACCGGTTCAGGCCGTACCTTTAAAGAGCAAGGCCTTTAAGATTCTGTGTCTGGATAATGATGAAACCATTCTGGAAGGCATGTCGACCTTATTGACCAAATGGGGTTATCAGGTGTTTAAAGCCACTGAACCTGAACAAGCAGCCATGCTGATTCAGCAGGAAAATATTCAGGTCTGGCTGGTGGATCAACATCTGAATCAGGACAAGATCGGTCTGGATTTCATTCTGGAACATCGTTCGAAGGATATTCCGGTCGCGTTGATTACCGCCGATTCCGATCCGGAATTGCCGCAACGTCTAAAAGAGCTAAACATTGTTCTGCTGAAAAAACCGCTGAAACCGGCCTCATTACGTTCATGGTTATCTGGACTGAAAATTTCCGACTCCTAAGTAGATAACGATCTGATCAATGCCCATTTCACACCCTGAAATGGGCATTTTTTATACTCAACTGCCACATAAACTTACCTAGCTTGCATAAAATTTATTCTAATGTGCTAAAAGCAGCAAATATGCCGAAAATACAGCTGAATAAATTGACCAAAATGCTCATTTTTTAATTCACTATGGCAAAAACTGACGAATGTATTAATGTACATGTGTACACTTAGTTACAATTAATTATCTTATTGTTTTTAATAAAAATTAAAGAGTAATTTTCCACTACTATAACTTTAGTCGTATTTTTATCCCTTGTACTTGGCTCTAAAAATAGAGGAATAAGAAACGATCAGTTTCCATCTCATGTAGCCTTAATTTTTTTGGTCGCTGATCTATTTCTGCATATCGGAGTTCTTCACATGAACATAGATCAAAACCAAGGCCTGAATCAGACCCAGCAGTTTCACCGTCAATATGGCGCCAACGCCTTATTGCCAAGCATTGACTGGGCACAGATCTTTAAATACAGCAAGCTGAATGATGCCCAGTATCAGGCACTGGAAACGCTGTATCAGAGTGCAGTCCCCCTGGCACTGCAAGTCTTTGATGAATTACATTTTGATGTCTTCGAACCTTATGCCTACAAGCCGCAAGGTCTGGGCCTCTTTGAAAAGATTGCTGAACAGGAAGACAAGCTGATTCAGTCTTTAGAAGCTGAAACAGAGGATCTTCCGGCAAAAACCCGTCATCAGATCTGGAGCATGTTGCTGCGTGGTGGCGCAGTACTGGTCTTTAAGGCCTGGCTGGGTAAGGTCAAAAATGAAGAAGATTGCCTGGACACCAGCCAGTTCGATGAGCTGTCTGATCTGTTATTTATCAAAACCTGCCCACATGAACTGGCGCAACGTTTACATGTCGATCCGAATACGCGCGACGAACATGTCTTCCTGATGTATGACAATGAAGTTTATCTAGATCGTTTTAACAGTCTGGAAACTGCAGCACTGTTTGTGGATCTTGGTGTTTATGATGCGACTTTCCTGAGTCTGCGTGATGATCGCGTGGCGGAATATCTGAAGTCGAAAGGTTATGTCACCGAAGAGCAGATTGATGAATTGCAATGTGCCTTAAATCCTTTGTTTTGTGATGATTTCACCCGCAAACAGGATTATATCGCCTAGCTGACTCAGGCCTTTGCACTCATTTTTGCAGATTTCGCCCATAAAAAAAGACCTCCAAGGAGGTCTTTTTCAATTCGGCTATGCAAAACTTACATTTTGCGGTCTTCAATATTCAGTGCATTAATGGCCAATACCGCCTGAGTCCGGTTCTGTACCCCAAGCTTACGGAAGATTGCCGTCACATGCGCTTTAATCGTCGCTTCTGACACATCCAGTTCATAAGCAATCTGTTTGTTTAATAAACCTTCAGCCACCATCATCAATACCCGGAACTGTTGCGGCGTCAAAGACTGGATCCGTTCTGCCAAAGCCGTTTCATCGGCAGCACGCGGATCAAAATTCATATTGGCCGGCAGATTTGGCGGTAACCAGATTTCACCTTCCAGCACTTCACGAATCGCTTCACCGATATGGCTTGGGTGGGCAGATTTAGGAATATAGCCCATCGCACCATGTGCGATCGCACGCTGGATGATGCTGACTTCTTCATGCGCAGACACGACAATAATCGGTAAAGACGGATATTGTGCGCGGACATGCACCAGGGCAGAAAAGCCGGAAGCGCCCGGCAGGTTTAAATCCAGCAGCACAAGATCAGGCTCAGGGCCATTTTCTAGACGTTCATAAAATTCATTGACTGCCGCAGTTTCATGAATCTGGGCTTGTGGCAGGCTATAACGTACAGCTTGAATCAAAGCATGACGAAATAGTGGATGATCATCAACGATTAAAATATTCATAGGCAACGTGAGAGAGATCTTGGCACGGTAGCCCCTATTCTAACCACACAACCCGGTTAAGGATATGCAAGACACTACAATTTTTAAAATAATATGCAGTTTTTCTTCAAAATTGCCCATTTTTGCACTATTGCAATAATTGTTTAATTCTCATCACTTTTTTATATATCACTTATTCCTCACTGAAAAAGCTTATCTTTATTCAATATAAATATAAATATCATTCACTTATATACAAAACCCTCCTTAAGAATCAGGCCTTTGTCGTATATCGCAAAATCAGATAACTTTTCAGCTTTTCGTTATTTTACAGCCCTTCGCTGAATCGGGATTAATAGGGTCATTCCGAGATTAACCCTATTTTCAGGTTCTAAATATGTCTAATTTTAATGCGCAAAAACCCTTAAATATTGTTGCCGTATCTGGCGGTTTAAATCACCCCTCAAAAACCGAAGCCTTGGTTCAGGCCATTCTGGATGAGCTGGGTGAAGCAACACCAATCAATGTGCATTTCATTAAATTTAGCGAAATTGGTTCGCTCTTGGGCGGTGCAATTTACCGCAATCAATTGCCGCAACGCGTTCAGGATGATCTGGCAGCAGTAGAAGCCGCAGATGCGCTGATTGTCGGCACCCCAGTTTACCGCGCTTCATTTACCGGCCTGTTCAAGCATTTCTTTGACTTTGTTGAGCAAACGGCGCTGGTCGATGTTCCTGTCTTATTGGCGGCTTCTGGTGGCAGTGACCGTCATGCGCTGGTGCTTGAACATCAACTGCGTCCCTTATTCAGCTTCTTTCAGGCACAGACTTTACCGATTGGCGTCTATGCCACCGACCGCGATTTCACCCCTGCATATACCATTCATAGCGAATTGCTACGCGACAGGATTACCCTGGCTGTGGCGCGTGCATTGCCGATTCTTGAATGGGCGCCGGCCAAAGGACAACGTGCTGAAGTCATTAAAGAAAAAACCCTTCAGGCGAGTCAAAATCTGGGCATTAACAAGCAGATCGAACAGGAAGAAGTGCTGCCTTCAGCAGCCGTGCCGAGCCTGGATGCCGCAGAATCGCGCTTGCACAGCAAGAAAGCATCAAAGACTCAAGTGGCTTGAACACAGCATTGCAGAGGGTGATGAATATGTCGAATGATAAAAATATCGTATTTGCCTATTGGGTGCCGAATGTCAGTGGTGGCCTGGTGGTCAGTAACATCGAGCAGCGCACCGACTGGAGCTATGACTATAACGTGCGTCTGGCACAAACCGCTGAACAGGCAGGCTTTGACTATGCTCTGACCCAGATCCGTTTTACCGCGGGTTATAATGCAGAAAACCAGCATGAATCGGTCAGCTTCAGTCATGGCATTCTGGCCAAAACAGAACGTCTGAAAGTCATTGCCGCGATTCTACCGGGTCCATGGAAGCCGGCACTGGCCGCCAAACAACTGGCGACGATTGATCATCTGAGCAATGGCCGGATTGCGATCAATGTGGTCAGTGGCTGGTTCCGCGGCGAGTTTGATGCGATTGGGGAAGAGTGGCCGGAACATGACGAGCGTTATGCCCGTTCGGAAGAGTTTATCCGTAGCCTAAAAGGGGTTTGGACCCAGAACAACTTTAATTTTGAAGGTAAATATTATCAATTTAAAGACTATACCCTGAGTCCTAAACCATTGCAGAAGCCTCATATAGAAATCTTTCAGGGCGGCAGTTCCCGGGCAGCACGTGATATGGCATCCCGTGTATCTGACTGGTACTTCACCAATGGCAATACCCCGGAAGAACTGAAAAAACAGATCGATGATATTCGTGAAAAAGCCAAAGCAAATCATCACTCTGTGAAAATTGGTGTGAATGCCTTTGTGATTGCACGGGATAGCGAAGAAGAAGCGCAGGCCGTATTGCAGGAAATTATTAGCAAGGCCAACGTTCAGGCAGTGAAGTCTTTTGGTGAAGCCACCCGTGAAGCCGGCGCAGCAAGTCAGGAAGGTGAAGGCAACTGGGCCCAATCCACCTTTGAAGATCTGGTGCAATACAATGATGGTTTCCGCACTAATCTGATCGGGACACCGCAGCAGATTGCTGAACGGATTATCGAACTGAAGAAAGTCGGTGTCGATCTGATTCTCTCAGGCTTCCTGCATTTTATTGAAGAAATCGAATATTTTGGCCAGAAAGTGCTGCCTTTGGTCCGTGAGCTTGAAGCACAACAGGCAACCCCTGTGCAGCAAGAAGAAGCTGAGCTCGTATAATCATTCCAATAAATCTCAGCAGATTCACTCCCTCCCTCAAGGCTCGGCTTGGGGGGATTTTTTTATGTGATAAAATTGTTGTCTGGCTAGGTTTAAGATCATCAATTCCTTAAAATTCTGCACTAACGACTTTCCAAGAATTTGAACAATGCAACTGATCTGGTTTCGTCAAGACCTCCGCATTCATGATCATGCCGCGCTCTGGCATGCCACCCAGCAAGGCAGCTGTATAGCACTGGTGGTTCTCTCTCCCGAACAATGGAAGCTGCATCAGGATGCCCGGACTAAAATTGATTTTTATCTGCGCCGCCTCGGCATCTTAAAGCAGCAGTTAGCGCAGCTGAATATTCCATTAATCATTTTAAATATTCCCTTATGGCAAGACCTGCCGGCCGAAATGCTAAACCTGTGTCAAAAACTGCGGATTGATACGCTACATGCCAATATTGAGGTGGGCGTGAATGAACTGCAACGTGATGCAAAGGTACAGCAGATGCTGGAACAGCAGCAGATCCGGGTCGAGCTGTATCATGATCGCAGCCTGTTTCCACTGACCAGTATCCGCAATCAGTCCAATCAACCCTATCAGGTCTATAGCGCATTCAAGAAAAAATGCTATGAGCGACTGATTCAGGATATACCGGGCTGCTATCCTGCCATTCAGCCTCAAGATCTGCTTGAATTACCGGATCAGCTGAACAATTTTGATCTGGGAAAATTTGCGGCTGATTATTCTGTTGACCATACTGCCCAGCTCTGGCCTGCGCAGGATCAAGCTGCCATTGAGCTGCTCGATGACTTTATCGGGGAGAAAATGGCTCACTATAAAACCGAGCGTGATTTACCTGCAGTTGATGGTACCAGCCGCCTGTCACCGTATCTGAATATCGGTATTCTCTCAATCCGTCAATGTATGCAGACCCTGTTTAAGGACGGATATTTCCAGATTGATGATATCGGTCAGCAGACCTGGCTGGATGAACTGCTCTGGCGCGAATTTTATCTGCATACCCTGTTTGATTTTCCCCGTGTATCCAGACATCGGCCTTTTAAGGAAAATACCGATAATATCCAGTGGCGCAATGCACCTGAAGATTTGGCCGCCTGGCAGCAAGGACACACCGGGATTCCAATTGTCGATGCTGGTATGCGGCAGATACGGGCTACTGGCTGGATGCATAACCGGGTGCGTATGATTACTGCGATGTTTCTATGTAAAAACCTGCTGATTGACTGGCGTCTGGGAGAAAGCTGGTTCATGCAGCATCTGATTGATGGTGATCTGGCGGCGAACAATGGCGGTTGGCAATGGTGTGCCTCGACGGGTATGGATGCGGTACCCTATTTCCGGGTTTTTAACCCGGTCAGCCAATCACAGAAGTTTGATCCGAATGGAGATTACATCCGTCAATGGGTGCCGGAACTGGCGCATCTGGATGCCAAAAGCATTCACGAACCCTATGCCAAAAATCCGGATCTTGAACTGGATTATCCAAAACCGATTGTGGATTTGAAAGCCTCTCGTGTAAGAGCGATTGAGGCGTTTAAGCATATTTAAAACCAAATTTTTTCATCCCGAATAAAAACAGCCTCCGATAAAGAGGCTGTTTTATTTTTAGATCAGGAATAAAAACTCGGATCAGGCACTTTTCCAGTCAGCACCCATTCCCCCACTTCCTGATATTTATAATCGATCGGGTCATGCAAGGTCTGGGTGCGGACATTGCGCCAGAAACGGTCAAGATTGAGCTTGGCCGTGGTGGCCCGCGCACCCATCACCTGGAAAATATTCTGGGTAATATAGAGAGAGGTATTGGTTGCGGCAATTTTGGCTGTGGCAATGGCAACTGAGACTTCACCGCGCTGCTCAGCTGTTAAATCATTCCCAAGCTCCCAGGCTGCCTGTAAAGTCTGAACCGCTTTATCTGCCAGTAAGCGTACACTTTCCAGTTGTACATAAAACTCGGCAAAATGCTTCTGGATAAAAGGATCATTCACTGCATCGTCTGCCAGTGATTTGGACCAGGCTTTTTGGGTTTGTACGGTCTGCTTGGCGACGTCAAATGCCCCTTCTGCCACGCCCAAAAACAGATGCACAAAAATCAGCTGGGCAATCAAAGGCCGTAGACTGGAATATGGCGTACTCAGTGGACCGGGATTTAACAGCAATTCATCTTCATGAATTTTGACCTGCTCAAAATGGCTGGTACCACTGTCGGTCTGGCGTTGGCCCATATTGTTCCAGTCGCCCAGAAAGCTCACGCCCTCTCGCCAGGTAGGAATCACTCCTATCAGTAATTTTCCTGCTTCGTCATAACCTGAACACAGCAACATATCCGAATCAATCGAACCTGAGCAGAAGCTTTTATCACCATGGAAAATATATTCGTTTTCTGAAACTTTTGTAACTGTGGTGCGATGGTCCAGCGGATTTAGAGTATTACCCCAGAATAGATTATTTTGGGCAGTCTGTTCAAACCACGGGCCATATTGTTCCGATTGGGAAAATAATTGCACGGTCGCAATCAGCAAATGATGAAAGCCATAGACATGCGCCAATGAACTGTCGACTTGGGCAATGGTCTGAATGGTGCTAAAAATGGTCTGCCAGTCGGCACCCTGACCACCATAGTGCTTCGGAATAGACAGGCCAAGCAAGCTACTCTGGCGAATCAGGTCACGTTCGGCTTTGGGATTCCCCCCCTGTTTATCCCGTTCTGCTGCAGTCTGGGCGAAAGTTTCAGCCAGTTGCCGGGCAATCTCTAAGGGCAACTGATCGAGATATGATTGTCGTATATTCATTGTTTTTGGACCTATATTCAGCATGGCTTGAGCTTAGCAGATTGCAGCCTGTCACTATATCCGAAAGCATGCAGAGCTTATTCCCGATATAAAAATACCGGCGGGATGCCGGTATTGGAAAAGCTTAAATTTAAGCGTTATTACGCTGTACCTCTGCGATCAAATGATCCACCACCTGCGGTTCAGCCAGGGTTGAAGTATCTCCGAGACTATCCAGCTCATCGGCTGCAATTTTTCGCAGGATCCGCCGCATGATTTTGCCGGAGCGGGTTTTTGGCAAGGCCGGTGCCCAGTGCAAGGCGTCTGGTGTAGCCACTGGACCAAGAATCTTGCGTACCCAGCTGACCAGTTCTCCACGTAATTGATCTGAACTGGCAACATCAGCCTGCAAAGTCACAAAGGCACAAATGCCCTGACCTTTAATATCATGCGGCATACCCACTACAGCGGCCTCAGCCACCGATTCATGCGCCACCAGTGCACTTTCAATTTCTGCCGTACCTAGACGATGTCCGGACACATTCAGGACATCATCGACACGACCGGTAATCCAGTAATAACCATCTTTATCGCGACGCGCCCCATCTCCGGTAAAATAAGTACCGGGATAGGTAGAGAAATAAGCTTCAATAAAACGCTCCGGGTCTCCCCAAATGGTACGCATCTGACCCGGCCAGGAATCCTTAATCACCAGATTTCCCTCAGCTTCACCCTCCAGTTCCTTGCCATCGGCATCAACAATAGCTGGTTGTACGCCGAAGAAAGGTCGTGTCGCAGAACCCGGTTTTAAATCAGTCGCACCCGGCAAGGGCGTAATCATAAAACCGCCAGTTTCGGTTTGCCACCAGGTATCGATGACGGGACAGCGGCTTTCACCGACCACGGTGTAGTACCAGTTCCAGGCTTCCGGATTAATTGGCTCACCGACCGATCCTAAAATTCTCAGGCTGCTACGGTCACTTTCCCGTACAAAAGCATCGCCCTCACGCATCATGGCGCGGATCGCGGTCGGTGCAGTATAGAGAATGGTCACGTTATGCTTATCAACAATATGTCCAGTACGCGCCCAGCTTGGATATTGCGGCACACCTTCAAACATCACGGTGGTGGTCCCATTCGAGAGTGGCCCATACAGTACATAGGAATGCCCGGTGATCCAGCCCACATCTGCGGTACACCAGAATACATCATCCTGCTTGATATCAAATGCTTCACGGAAGGTGCAATTCACATAGGTCAGATAACCGCCGGTGCTATGCATCACGCCCTTGGGCTTGCCGGTGGAACCTGAGGTATACAGGATAAACAGCGGATCTTCGGCATTCATCGGTTCGGGTGGACAGATGTCATTCACTGACATAATTTCCGTGTGATACCACAGATCACGTCCTTCCTGCATTTCAATTGGGTTACCGGTGCGGTGTACCACCATTACATTTTGAATCGAGTCTGTACCCGCCAGTTTCAGTGCTTCATCGACATTGGCTTTCAGTGGAATGGCCTTACCGCCGCGCATGCCGGAATCCGCAGTAATCACCATTTTCGCCTGACAGTCTTCAATCCGGCTGGCCAAAGAATCTGGCGAGAAACCACCAAATACCACGCAATGCACCGCCCCGATCCGGGCACAGGCCAACATAGCAATCGCAGCTTCAGAAACCATCGGCATATACAGCATGACCCGGTCGCCTTTCTGGATGCCATTTTTCTTCAGCACATTGGCAAAACGGCAGGTTTCATCATGCAGCTCGGCAAAGGAAATAATCTTGTGCCGCGAAGGATGATCCCCTTCCCAGATGATGGCCGGTTTATAAGGATGTTCTTTCAGGTGCCGATCCAGACAGTTGGCACTGACATTGAGCTGACCATCGGCAAACCATTCGATTTTAAAATCGTCTTTGTTAAAGCTGGTATTTTTGACTTGGGTAAAGGGCTTGATCCAGTCCAGACGTTGCGCCTGTTCTGCCCAAAATTTATCTGGCTGTTCTATAGAATATTGATAACGTTCAAAGTACTGGTCTTCGAGCGTACGTGCTGTTTTTTTAAATTCTTCGGGTACTGGATAGATCTCTTGCATAGGTCACTTCCTTGATTTTGTTCTATCTCATCACGAGAGGTTAATGCTGCGTTGTTGATTGTTTTTTATGCATAATGGCAGTATGGCCTGCTTATTTCAAATCCGGCAATCATGCTTTCGTCGTAGATTATTTATACAAATTCAATCAAAATAAACCACAACTTACAGTACAGAATCTTCTGCGCAAATGTGTATGATCTGTAGCACAGCCCTTAAAAATAAAATTGACCGCTTGTGGTTATTTCATCTGATTTAGCAGGATACGCTTTATGAAATCGCCTGAATCTCCCTACTTTAGCCCGCCTGCGCTGCCTGCATCGGATCATCCCCTTTCGATGAAAGGCCGCTTCGGACGCTTGAGCTTTATTGCCTGGTCGGCATTTCTGTATTTCATTTTTTTATTTGGCAGTATCGCACTGGGTCTCAGCATTGATATTGTGAATATTTCTACCCACTCCATGGATCCCAACTGGCTGATTTCACTGCAAGGTTTGGCCAGTATTGTTGTACTGGCCATGGTTCTGGTCTATGTGTATTTCGCTTTAGTGGTGACCGTTCGCCGTTTGCATGATATGAACCGCAGTGGCTGGTGGGCGCTATTATTTTTGCTGCCGCTAGTAAACATTTTTGTATGGCTTTATATCGTTTTTGGTTCGGGCGATCGAGGCACTAATCAGTATGGTCCGGCACGGATGACCTTGCTCTGGGAAAAAATTCTGGCCTGGCTGATGATTATCCTGACCCTGCTTAGCTTGTTGGGATCTATCGCTTTATTCAGTTATATGAGCGGTGAAGAACAAACCCCTACCCCCACGGAAATGATGCAAAAAACCACCAAATACTTTTAACAACAGCGCCGTTATTTTTAAAATTATCTACTGGTGACTTCGAGTCCTTATTAATTTTTTGCTGAACATCAGGCAAAATAGGCGAAATTTGAATTGTGGAATTTTTGTGGCAGAGCAAAACAATACCTTAAGCCAGGTAACTGAGGGCACCACGGAGTTGTTACATCAGGCAACTGAGAAAACGACCCAGACCGTGATTGAACATACCGCCAAGTATAATGATGCCTACAGCACCATTGACAAGATCATGGAAGGTTTCTGGGAACGTGTGCCTTATTTCTGTATCGCACTGATCGTAATTACGATTTTCTGGTTACTCTCCAAAGTCTTCAAGTTTTTCGTACGTAAAACTTTGGAAAACCGCTCTTATACCCGTCAGAATCTGGTGTTGGTACTCAACCGTGTCGGCAGTACCTTTATTATTTTCTTTGGTATTCTGATTGGACTGGTGATTGCTGTTCCTGGCTTTACCCCAGGTCAGCTGATGAGTGCCCTCGGGATTGGTTCGGTCGCGATCGGTTTTGCCTTCAAGGATATTTTCCAGAACCTGCTCTCTGGCGTGTTGATTCTGCTCAGTGAACCGTTCAAGATTGGCGATGACATTATCGTGAATGGCATGGAAGGTACCGTTGAAGATATCCAGATTCGTGCGACCTTTTTACGCTCACCAGATGGCCGCCGTATCGTGATTCCAAATGCCACGGTCTACACCAGTGCGGTCACAGTCAATACCGCCTATACCCGTCGCCGCTGCGAATTCGTGGTGGGCATCGGCTATGAAGATGACATCCAGAAAGCCAAGGACCTGATCACCGCTATTTTAGATAAAGATCCAACCATCCTGAGCCAGCCAGGCTTTAGTGTCAACGTAACGGCGCTGGCTGACTTTTCTATTACCCTAAAAGCTTTCTGGTGGGTCGATACCACTGAAACCGGCACCGGAACTTCAATCAGTGCGGTGCAGGAACGGGTGATTCAGGCTTTTGCTGAGCATAATATTTCGATTCCTTATCCGGTACAGGAAGTCAAAGTCTATCGTGGCGAAGGCAATGAAGAAGCTTCAGCACGTGCTAAACAGTCGACCTAAAACATAAGGAATCACAGTTTCTGTACGAATAATACGGTTGCCCAGACTCACAGCCTGGCAGCCGTTTTTGATGAGTAAATCAACTTCATATGGAATAAATCCACCCTCCGGACCAATAACAATCGTACAGGGATGCTCAATCGCAAAAGGCATCGCTTGCTCTGCATAAGGATGTGCCACATAAGCCGGACCATCCGCACTAATCAAACCCGGCAAGATATCTTCAACAAAGGGTTTAAAGCGTTTATACAGCTCGATTTTCGGAGCAACCGTATCGCCTGCCTGTTCCAGTCCCAGCTCGATATAATGATTTAACTGCTGTAAAAATGGAGTTTGCCAATAGCTTTTATCGACACGATAGCTATGCAGTAAAATGATTTTTTCAACGCCCAAAGTGACACTATCCATAATCAGACGGCGCAGCACTTTCGGACGTGGCAAGGCGACGATTAAAGTCACTGGCAATTTTTCTGGAACCGCTTCTTCTTGCAGTGGTTTCAAGCGCGCTGCTTTTTCAGAGATTTCGACAATTTCCGTCAGGTAACGCTGACCTTCCCGAATTCCGACTTTTAAAGTATCTCCCACTTGAATTTGTAGATGCTGCTGCAGATGTTCCAGTTGCCTAGTTGAGCTAATCGACCAGAATTCAGCTTCGGTTTGACGTGGATCAAGCAGGACGATATTCATAATGATCAAGTTCAAAAAAATAAGAAGTGAAGAGTTAAAAGATGAAAAAAATAAGGTTTCTGACCAGACTATAATTACAATCAGCTATCACGATTGGTGGCAGGGATGCCGCCCGTATCACTGAGGGATAAGGACATCCCTTCAGTGATACAAAAGATTTTTGCTACTTTTCATCTCTGAAAAGTAGGTATCCCCTACGAATGAATATTTCGATCAAACATGATAAATGAGGGAATGACCAAAAATTATAAATACTGATCAATCACCTGAATATGCTTGGCAAGCGATCCCGTATTTAACTGCATAATTTGCTGCGCTGCCGCATTCAAGATTTCCGCCTTAACCTGATCTTGCAAAAGTTCCAGTAATACCTCTGCAGCCTGCTGGGCATCCTGCACCACTGCGACTGCGTCTGCCTGAACGAACTCATCCACGATAGTCTGAAAATTAAAATAGTTTTTGCCTAAAACAGTCGGCACATTCAGCGCAATCGGCTCCAAAATATTATGTCCACCACCTGGTTCATTTAAAGAACCACCCACATAACATGCCTGACTCAAAGCATACCAAAGCCACATTTCACCCATCGAATCGGCCAAATAAACCTGGGTATCTGCTTTAATATGTTGACCTAGACTTCGACGCTGGATTTTCAATCCCAAAGACTGTGCAGCTTGGAACACCTCATCAAAACGTTCCGGATGGCGCGGTACCACAATACAGACCAAATATGGATCAGCTTCTAAAGCAGCTTTTAAAACACTCAGAATTTCTTTTTCTTCAGGAGCATGAGTACTAGCTAACGTGACGATCTTTCGCCCCCCTAACTGCCACTCCTGTTTCAATTGATCTGCCTGATGAATAAAGCGCTCGGGCGCAGTAATATCAAATTTGATATTGCCCAAAACTTGGGTTTTTTCAGCTGCGATTCCCAACTGGATATAACGTTGCTGGGTGGCTGTATCCTGTGCCAAAAGACCAGTTAAATTATTGAGCATGCCACGGGACAAACCTTTAACCTTGGCATAGCCTTTGGCGGATTTTTCGGACAGACGCGCATTCAACAATACACTTGGCACATTAAACTGGGGTGCCTGATCCAGCAGATTCGGCCAAAGTTCAGTTTCCATCAGCAATAAAAGTTTCGGCTGATATTTTTGATAAAATTCACGAATTAAAGTTTTCTGGTCAGCAGGCAAATACACGGCTTGAAACAAATCGAGATAAGGCGCTTTTAAAAAAAGTGATTTAGCGCGTGCCTGACCGGTTTTGGTGGTATTGGTGACCAGCACCGGATGGCCAAGTTTTAAATAATGTTCAATTAACGGTTGGGCAGCATTGGTTTCACCCACCGACACCACATGAAACCAGATGGCATGCAGGTTTTTGGGTGGCTGAAACGGGCCGAAACGTTCTGTCAGTTCTTGTTGTAATTGTTCAGGATCGGTCGCACGTTTACGGATACGCGATTGATATAAGGGTTTAACCAGCGCCAAGGCTGCGTTATACCAAAATGGAGTGGCCACATTGCGCCCCTGTCCAAAGATTCAATGGGCAGAATATAGCAGAGCCACATCAACATGTTAATCAATGTGGCTCATTTTTAGATTACTCTACTGTAGTTAAAGCTTCTGCTTCAGCCAATGTCGGATAATCAATATAGCCTTCCGCGACATTGGTTCCGATCATATTTTCCAGCTTCAGTTCATTCAGCGGCGCATCTTCGAGCAGACGTTCGTATAGATCCGGATTGGCAATATAAGCCTTACCAAAAGCCACCGCATCAGCCTTGCCTGATGCCAACAGCTCAATCGCATCTTTACGACTTAGTTGCATATTGGCAATATAAGGCACTCCACCTGAACGCTCTTTCATATATTCAGAAATACTGTCTTCTGCCAGATATTCACGGGTAAAGAAGAAGGCAATCTTGCGCTTACCCAGCTGCTCCATGGCATAGCCAAATGTTTCACGTGGATCATTGTCGCCCATGTCATGGTCATCACAACGCGGCGCAAAATGCACCCCTACACGATCTGCGCCCCATACTTCAATCAGTGCATCAGTTGCTTCTAGCAGGAAACGTGTACGATTTTCCACTGAACCGCCGTATTCATCTTCACGCTGATTGGTTTTGCTTTGCAAGAACTGGTCAATCAGATAACCATTGGCAGCATGTAATTCAACACCATCAAAACCGGCTTCTTTAGCACGAATCGCGGCTTGCTTATATTGCTCGGTAATGGCATGAATTTCAGAAACTTCCAAAGGACGTGGCGTAACGTATGGACGTTTTGGACGTAACAAGCTGACATGACCCGCCTGTTGTACTGCACTTGCAGAGACTGGTGTTTCACCATTTAACAGATCCGGATGCGATACACGACCAACATGCCAAAGCTGGGCAACAATCAGACCGCCCTTCTCATGAACCGCTTGAGTAACCTTTTTCCAGCCTTCGACCTGAGCATCGGTAAACAATCCTGGAGTATTTAAATAGCCATTGGCTTCTTCAGAAATCACTGTGGCTTCAGAAATAATCAGGCCAGCACTTGCACGTTGCGCATAGTATTCAACCATCATTGGGGTTGGAACGCGATCAGCAGTTGCGCGGTTACGGGTCAGCGGCGCCATGATGACACGGTTTTTAAGCTCTAACGCACCGAGCGTTAAAGGAGAATTTAATTCAGCCATCGTTACTCCCACCTGTTAAAGGTGTTGTTGTAGGTGTTCGATAAATTGTTGAATCAAAGTTTCATTGCGGGAGAAATATGACCACTGTCCATGCTTGGTCGCAGTGATCAGGCCAGTCTGCTGTAACACCGACAGGTGATTGGACATGGTGGACTGGGAAACCTGGCCCAAACGTTCAATTTGACCTGCACAGACCCCACGTTGAAAGCCACCACACTCTTCCGCAGACAGATATTGCTCCGGAGATTTTAACCACTCCAGAATTTGTCGACGGGTCGGATTGGCTAAGGCTTTAAAAATTAGATCAAGGTCCATAGGCACATCACAATCAGTGGCGCAACGAAACTTTATTCAGCATCTGCGACCATTATATCGTATTTTTTCGATTTATATATCGAAAATTTTAGATATAATAATCACAATCTGCACAAGCTTTGTTACGCCAGCTTTTAAACGATTTCTTACAGGCCCTGTTTCAGGCTTGCTTCGATAAATTTGTCCAGATCACCGTCCAGAACTGCGCCAGTATTGGAATTTTCCACACCTGTACGCAAATCCTTAATACGTGAATCATCCAGGACATAAGAACGGATCTGACTACCCCACCCAATGTCAGACTTGGAATCTTCCAGTGCTTGTGCCGCTTCGTTACGTTTGCTCATCTCGAGCTCATAAAGTTTGGCACGTAACTGCTTCCAGGCGTGGTCACGGTTGGCATGTTGTGAACGCTGGTTCTGACAGGCCACCACAATTCCGGTCGGTGCATGGGTTAAACGCACGGCAGAATCTGTTTTGTTAATATGCTGACCACCCGCCCCTGATGCACGGTAAGTATCGGTACGAACATCGGACGGATTGATTTCAATTTCGATATTGTCATCTACTTCAGGTGAGACAAACACGGCAGAAAATGAGGTATGACGACGGTTGCCCGAGTCAAATGGTGATTTACGCACTAAACGATGTACACCAGATTCGGTACGTAACCAGCCATAGGCGTACTCACCTTCCACACGAATCGTCGCAGATTTAATCCCGGCAACATCGCCATCAGATTCTTCCATCACTTCTGCTTTAAAGCCATGACGTTCAATCCAGCGTAGATACATACGTAGCAACATAGACGCCCAGTCCTGTGCTTCTGTACCGCCTGAACCAGCTTGAATTTCAAGATAGCAAGGGTTTGGATCCATCGGATTATTGAACATACGGCGAAATTCAAGCTTGGCCAGTTCTTCTTCAGCCGTGCTCAGTTCAGCCTGTACGTCTTCTAGCAAGCTTTCATCATCCGCTTCAACCGCCAGATCAAGCAAAGCCTGTGCATCTTCAAGCTGGGTACTTAAGCGATCCAGCACATTTAATACATTTTCAAGCTCGCCTTTTTCTTTGGCCATTGCTTGAGCACGACTCTGATCATTCCAGATCGTTGGATCTTCTAATTCACGCAGGACTTCTTCTAAACGCTCTTTTTTCAGATCGTAGTCAAAGATACCCCCGTAGTGTTTGACCACGTTCGTTTAAGTCTTTTAATTGGTTTAGATACGGATTAATTTCCACGTGAATTACTCTCAATCAAAATTAGGCACAAAATTCTTAGCCCGATATTATAGCACAGTCTATTTCCGCTATTTTAACGATCCATTCAGTCTAAAGCTCGAATGTCTTGAGCATTTAGACCTGTATTTCCCTCATCCAATTTTCAACATCTCATAGACTCTTTTGCGTCTTTTTATCCGAAATTTTTATCGGCTTTTTAGCCCCGTTTTATGACCGAAATATAATTTTGCAATTGATTTTATAATTTAGGATTTCTTATTGGTCTGTATAAAAAATCAGCGAATTCAATAGATTCCACAATATCTACACAGTTTTAATAAAACACTACATTATAAATTTAATTTTATTATTCAGTCACTTGTTTAGCAAAAATTACACAAGATTACGCTATTCACATTACTGTAACTTTCCTTTGATTGACGATCTTTGGAATTGCTCTAGACTGAAAGTTGTAACAAAAAGTGTAATGTTTTTAACTCACGATTTGAGGGGTAGTAACCATGAAAAAATTAGCGATTGCTTCGGCACTACTTTCAGCAATAGCAATGACTGGTACAGCAGCACATGCTTACCAAGCAGAAATTGGTGCATCAGCAGGAGTGTTTGATCCTGACAACGGTGGAACTAGCGGTTCTTTCGGCGTTGATGGTACATATTACTTCAATCCAGTTCAAACACGTAATGCACCATTAGCAGAAGCAGCATTCCTTGATCGTGCTAGCAACGTGAGTGCGCAATATCAATATAATGAAATTGGTGATTCTGAAGCGCATCGTTATGGCGTAGGTGCAGAGTACTTCGTACCGAATTCTGACTTCTACTTAAGCGGTAACGTCAATGGCCATGATCTGCAAGACAATGATGATGTAGAAAATGATTTAACCACCTATGCAGCTGAAGTCGGTTATCTGCCAGCGCCAGGTCTATTGATTGCGGCGGGTGTAAAAGGTTGGGATAACGACAATGATGATGGCGTAGATCCAACATTGCGTGCTAAATATGTCACTACACTTAGCAACGGTAAAGACATCAACCTGGAAGCAGGTGCAGCGTTTGGTGATTTAGATGAATACAATCTGGCAGCAGATTATTTCATCGACAAAACCTTGAGTGTCGGTGCTGATTATCACAACAATGATATTACCGACAAGAGCGAATTTGGTATTAATGCACGTAAGTTCATTAACCAGCAAGTGAGCTTAGAAGGCCGTGTCGGCTTTGGCGAACAGTTTAACAATGACTACAATACCTTTGGTGTAGCAGCGAAGTACCGCTTCTAATCTAAAACCAAAAGTTAGTCATTCATAGAAACCCATCCTCGGATGGGTTTTTTTATTGCACTTTTAACAAGCATTTAGGTATTTTTGCACATTGACGGGGCGAATATAAGCTGTACAATTTGTTACAACTGTTCATCAAACAGTCATATTTTTATAACAAAGAGAGAAATCTAAATGCTTAAGAAACTTGCTCTTGCTACAGCGCTTCTTGCTGGCCTGGGAACTGCACATGCTTATCAAGCTGAAGTTAATGCAGCATATGAAAATACAGACACCGATGGCTTAGGGGATATAGATACCTTTGCAATTGGTGGAAAATATTATTTAAATGGGGTTCAAGTTAAAAATGCTCCTCTTGCTGAAGCAGCATTTTTAAGCAAAGCAAGCAATATTGGTTTGGCTTATGCTAATGCAAGCACTGAAGACGAAGGTGTTGAACTGGAAATTGATACTGTAGGTATCAATGGTGAATTCTTTATTCCAAACTCACAGTTCTATGTTGCGGGTAGCTTAAACCGTGCAGAAGTTACTGCTGAAAGTGAATTTGGCAAAGCATCTGATGACAATACGGGTTATGCAATTGAAGCAGGTTATCTGCCTATTAATGGCTTACTTTTAGCAGCCGGTATTTCTAAAGAAAATATCGATGCAGCTCAAGTTGCTAAAAAGGGTTTCATTAATGCTTATAGCACATCAAGTGCATTGGCAGATGACACAGCTCTTACCCTACGTGCTAAATATGTAACTTTAGTTGGCAACCACTACGCTAACTTTGAAGCATTCACTGCTTTTGGTGATGAGAATGCGTATGGTGTAGCTGCTGATCTTTATATTGATCCAACTTTAAGCGTGGGCGTATCTATTAACGATGCAACCTTAGAAGATTTTGATACTGTATTCTCAGTACGTGCTCAAAAATTCTTTACACCTGCAATTGCAGCTGGCGTGAATTACACAACTACTGACGGTGCTGACTCTTTCGGTATTAACGGTACTTTCCGCTTCTAATCTCTCCGATTAAAAGCAAAAAAAACCGCTCACTCGAGCGGTTTTTTATGGCCTATTGTTCTAAATGGATAATCCGCATTTGCAAGCTGATATTGCCATTAAATACATTTTTATCCAGCTCATAGACCAATCGTGTATCTTTCATCGGGTCAAAGTCATATTTATCCGCTGCATTGAAAGCGATCGCATCCACGACCTGCCCATTCTCCAACGCCACACGTAACTTAAGATGCACATCTTTAAGCCAGCGATAGTGCATGATTTTAAACACACCATCAAAAATCGGTTGGGGGAATTTTTGCCCCCATGGACTTAAATTCTGTAATAAATCGACTGTTTCAATGTGAAAAGCAGAAGCTGGCAGCTCTCCATCCGTCCATAAAGTCGCAGTGAATAAATCCTCATCCATCGCACCAATCAGTACTTCAAAGACCTGCTTAAACTCGGCGAAATTTTCTTTTTTCAGGGTTAAACCGGCTGCTGCTGCATGGCCACCAAAATGACTGACTAAATGAGGATATTGCTCTGCCACCTGTTCAATCGCATCACGAATATGAATACCTTCAATCGAACGCGCCGAACCTTTGATATGAATCCCATCCTGATCCGCGGCAAAAACAATACTCGGACGATGGAACTGCTCTTTTAAACGCCCTGCTACAATCCCGATCACTCCCTGATGCCAATGCTGTTCAAACATGATCAACGCAGCAGGTAGTTCAGTGGCATCCCACTGGATTTTATCCAGCTCAAGCAAGGCTTCCTGCTTGATTTTACCTTCCACCTGACGGCGTTCGACATTGAGCTGATTCAGCTGTTCAGCCAGTGGATAAGCAGTTGTCAGATCAGGAGCCAGCAAACATTCGATCCCGATATCCATGGTTTCCATGCGTCCAGCCGCGTTAATCCGTGGGCCTAAAACAAAGCCCAAATCTTGAGCTTTCAGACCAGCAGGATCACGCTTTGCAATATCAAGTAGCGCACTGATTCCTGCTCGGCATAACCCTTGCTGGATCCGTTTCAACCCTGCATCGACCAGAATCCGGTTGTTATAGTCCAGACTCGCGACATCGGCATAAGTACCGAGCGCTACCAGATCAAGATAATTGGTAATTACCGTACAGGATTTCCCCAGTTTCTTGCGATGGGTCGACAGATTGGCCAGCACATAAAATGCCACCCCCACCCCGGCCAAGGCCTTGCTCGGGAAATCGCAACCGAGCTGATTCGGATTAACCACCGCTTCGGCTTTTGGTGTCGGCTTGGTCGTTAGATGATGATCGGTAATGATCACCTGCATGCCATGATCCTGCGCCTGTTTTACTCCGTCATGGCTGGAAATGCCATTGTCCACGGTAATCAGTAAATCAGGCGTGAAATTGACAAAGGCCAGATCTGCAATTGCGGGCGTCAATCCATACCCATATTTAAAACGGTCTGGTACCAGATATTCAACATTGGCGCCCATATCACGCAGTGCCAGCACCATGAGTGCAGTACTGGTCGCGCCATCGGCATCATAATCGCCGACAATCACGATTTTCTGGCCATGATCAATCGCCTGATCCATCAATTGAATGGCTTCAGGCAAGCCTTTCATGGTCGGTGCCAGCAAATGCTTCAGCTTGAGCTCAAGTTCCTGCTCGGATTCCACCCCACGACGAGCCAGAATCTCGGCCACAAATGCAGGGACGCCCGGTAAATTTTCAGGGCGTGTCAGCAATGGACGTTGTTTGATTTCCAGTTTTTGCATGGTTATGGCATTAAGCGCTCTAAAGTCCAGCCGGCATCGGTTTTGCGATAACTTAAACGGTCATGCAAACGGTTCGGACGACCCTGCCAGAATTCATAATAATCGGGTTCGAGACGATAACCGCCCCAGAATACCGGCTTGTCCAGCTGTTGCTGATTGGCAACCTGGGTATGCAAATCCCAAAAACGTTGCTGCAATTCCTCACGACTAGCCACGATGCCACTTTGCGGGGTACTGATATGCGCGGCAATCTGGCTTTCGCGTGGACGTTTATGATAATAGTCGGTCGATTCTTCTTCCGATATTTTCTTTACACGACCTGAAATACGAATCTGGCGCTCCTGATCCTGCCAGTACAACAACAGTTCGGCATAAGGATTTTCAGCCAGATCCAGACCTTTTTGACTATCATAGTTGGTATAAAAGTCATAACCCGCTTCAGTCGCTCCACGTAGCAATACCGTACGCACATGTGGACGACCTTGTGCATTGGCTGTTGCCAAAGACATGGCATAGGGTTCATGCAATTTTGCTTCCAGTGCATGGTTAAACCATTGCAGGAACTGCATATGTGGATTCGGATTGACTTGCTGTTCCTGTAACTCGCCTTTTTCATAATTCAGGCGTAGTTCACTCAGATCCTTGATCAGATCACTCATCATCTATGTTCCTGTTAAGCGGCATTGGCACGCACAGCATCTGCCAGGCTGTTTGCAAGTGTGGTGACTTCAGCCAGATCATCGCCTTCGACCATCACACGAATGACAGGTTCTGTGCCAGATTTACGAATCAATAAACGGCCACGACCTTTAAGCTGCTGTTCGGCTTTTTCAAATTCAGCTGCCAGTTCAGGCACTGAATAAGGGTCAAACATGGCATTTAAACGTACATTGACCAGGACATTTGGCAACAGTTTAAAGTCAGCCACAAGTTCATGCAGGGCTTTTTTCTGTTCAACCATCACGGTTAAAACCTGCAGGGCTGCAATAATGGCATCGCCTGTGGTGCTCTTGTCTAAAGTCAGAATATGACCAGAAGGCTCACCGCCAATTACCCAGCCATTTTCTTCCAGACCTTGTAATACATAACGGTCGCCGACTTTGGCACGTAATAACGGCACTTGAGCTTTTTCCAGCGCCAGTTCCAGCGCCATATTGCTCATTAAGGTACCGACGATACCTGCCGGTTTTTTCGAGCTTTGAGTCGCAAGAATATAAAGAATATGGTCGCCATCAATCAGATTACCGGCTTTATCTACGAGAACCACACGGTCAGCATCCCCATCAAAGGCAATACCCAAATCCGCTTGATGTTGAATCACGGCTTGTTGCAAGCTTTCCGGATGCGTTGAACCACAGCCCTCATTAATATTTAAACCGCTCGGCTCATTGTGAATCGCAATTACACGTGCGCCCAGTTCACGGAACACTGCAGGTCCCACGTTATAGGCTGCACCATTGGCACAATCCACCACAATGGTGAGTTCATTCAGATCCAGATGATACGGGAACGTCGATTTACAGAATTCAATATAGCGACCGTTGGCATCTTTAACCCGGATACTTTTACCCAGATTCGCCGTATCTTCAATCACAAAATCTTTTTCAAGTTCCTGATTAATTTCGTCTTGTAAAGCATCTGGCAATTTTTTACCTTCCGCAGAGAAGAACTTAATGCCGTTATCAAAATACGGGTTATGCGAAGCGGAAATGACAATACCCAAGCTGGCATGTAAGGCACGGGTCAAGTGAGCAATCGCCGGTGTCGGTAGTGGACCTAAAAGGTGAACATAAACGCCAGCGGCATTTAAACCTGCCTGTAAGGCAGCTTCCAGGATATAACCAGACAAACGGGTATCTTTACCCAGAACCACCAATGGTTTGGATTTTTTACTATGACGTTTTAAAACTTTACCAGCCGCAAATCCCAGTTTCAGGGCAAACTCAGGGGTAATCGGCAATTCGCCAAACTTTCCACGAATACCATCCGTACCAAAATAACTCATCTTTATCTCACTTCTTAGCGGATGATTGATATCACCCATTTTTTTCCTTGAGTCACACTTTACACCAAAATAAAAAAGCCGTCATTTGCATGACGGCTTTTTAAAATTTTAAATCACAGGAAATTAACCTACGCGATAGTTTGGTGCTTCTTTGGTAATGGTCACATCATGTACATGCGACTCAGACATACCGGCAGAAGTGATTTTCACAAACTTGGCATTCTGACGCAGGTCTTCAATCGTCGCAGAACCGGTATAACCCATTGAAGAACGTAGGCCGCCCATCATCTGATGTACGATATTACCCATTGGGCCTTTGTACGGTACACGACCTTCAATACCTTCAGGAACCAGCTTCTCGGCACCGGCCTTGGAGTCCTGGAAGTAACGGTCAGCAGAACCTGTCGCACCCGCCATCGCGCCCAATGAACCCATACCGCGATAAGCCTTGTAGTAACGGCCCTGGAAGAATTCAACTTCGCCTGGTGCTTCTTCAGTACCGGCCATCAATGAACCAACCATAATCGTGCTTGCGCCCGCACCAATCGCTTTGGCCATATCGCCAGAGAAACGAATACCGCCATCTGCGATCAAAGGAATCTGATCTTTCAGCGCATTGGCAACAGAATCAATCGCAGAGATCTGTGGCATACCAATACCCGCCACAATACGCGTGGTACAGATTGAACCAGGACCAATACCAACTTTAACGGCATCCGCACCTGCATCAAGTAACGCCAGCGCAGCATCACCTGTCGCGATGTTACCGCCAATCACCTGAACTTGTGGATAATTGGCCTTAACCCAACGTACACGCTCGATCACACCTGCAGAATGGCCATGTGCAGTATCGACTACAATCACGTCCACACCTGCATCAACCAAGGCTTCTACGCGGCTTGGCGTTTCTGCACCAGTACCGACAGCAGCACCAACACGCAGACGACCCAGGTCATCTTTACAGCTATTTGGATACAATTCAGCTTTACGGAAATCGGTTACCGTAATTAAGCCTTTCAGCTCTTGCTGATCGTTGACCACCAATACTTTTTCAATACGGTGCTGTTGCAATAAAGCTTGGATATTTTCTTTCGATTCGCCTTCACGAACTGTCACCAGACGATCCTGACCAGTCATGATATTGCTGACTGGCTGCTCAAGATTGGTTTCAAAGCGTGTATCACGACCTGTCACGATACCCACCACTTTGCCGTCTTTCACAACAGGCACACCACTGATATTATTGGCTTGAGTCAGCGCAATCAATTCACGTACTGTGGTCTCAGGAGTCACTGTAATCGGGTCTTTAACCATACCCGCTTCGAATTTTTTCACACGGCGCACTTCTGCAGCCTGAACAGCGATATCCATGTTCTTGTGCAAAATACCGATACCACCATTTTGCGCCATTGCAATTGCCATACGGGACTCAGTCACCGTATCCATTGCTGCGGATACAAGAGGAATATTCAGGTTAATGCCACGAGTTAAACGTGTCTTTAGGGAGACATCTTTTGGAAGAACAGTAGAATAGGCAGGGAGTAATAGGACATCATCGAAGGTTAACGCGTCTTGAACGATGGTCAACATAACAGTCTCACTGGTAATTTCCGTGCACTATTATAAACAAATATCGGCTTAAATTTCATTGCAATTGCAAAATTATTTTTTTATTCAAGCTTTGTACACGCAGATCTATGTGGGTGCTAAAACAGTATCAATAATACCTCTGATAATGAAGTTCCCTATTTTAAATATACCCCGATCATTTTAATGGAGTGAAAAGCAGAGCCTAAGCTCTGCTTTGGATGGATTTAGCTGACATATTCAAAACTGTCATCATTGTCAGCTTCATCAGTTTCAATCTGGACAAAGGGCAACATATTGTGTGCAACACGTGCCTTGTTGCATTGATCATCGGCAATCTGCACTTCTTTGCAGGATGAACTGCGCAGCTCATACATACCGCAGCTGACCTGCTGGCCGATGGTGCCATCGAGTGCAATACAGCGTGGATTTTTTTGATTGGTTCCCGCCATACATGAATAGACTGCTGTCACAGGTTCGGTATAGTGCTCAGGCATATGAATACCTTCAGCCCAATAAAACGAAACCCTGAAATAGGCGCAGCACGCCCCGCAGCTTAAACACGCATCCGGTTTTGGAACTTGAGACAACATTTCTTATAAGTTCTCATTATCAAAAAAAGTTTTTTGGAGAAGAAATATAAAAAATGTTGTTTTTCCACACAAGAAAAAAATTATTTTTTGTGTGAACTATTCAGGACAGGTAAAAACCGTTTCATCCATCAGGTCAGTGCCGCATTCCAGCGTTTCAATCCAGTCCAGAAACTGGGTAATCTGCTCTTTGCCGATAAATGGTGTGCCATGCTGCGGCACAATCATCTCGATTTCCATGCTGCGTACCATTTTCACCCAGAGACGAATCACCTTGTTATTGCACATATAGCGTTGATGGAAGCTTTTCATTTTTGGGATATGCGCGGCAAAGTTTTCCAGTGGCTTGGCGGCATCTTCAACCATGGACGCACCCATATCACCTGAAAATAAAATTTTGGCAATCGGATCATAAAACTGGAAATTCCCTACCGAATGCAGAAAATGCGCCGGTACCGCCACAATATGTGATTGACCCAACGGGATGATTTGACCATGATCCGGAAGCTCCACCAATCGATCTAACCAGTTACCTTTCATCCGGTCACTCATAAAGGCCGAGTTTAAGTGCGGCAAGAAGCGCGCCCACAGCTTGGATGCCACCACTTTGGCCTCCGTATAGACCAGCCAGCGCGGCATCGAGGTGATGATATCCGGATCCTGGTGCGAGGCCATGACATAATCCAGATTGGTCAAACGGGTATATTTATTCAGCTCCATAGTCAGCGGCACATAGGTTAAATCACCACCCGGATCAAGTACCGCTGCGCGCTCATGATCAATGATCAGAAACTGGTTTGCCTGAACGCCTTCACCTTTAACCAGACTGGTAAAACTGATGCACTTATGTGTCCCGTTATCAAACAGGACCTGCGATGTGGTGCGTTCAAAAGCCATGTAAATTCCCCAATTTATAATAAAAATAACGTTTTTATACCCGTATAAAATATAAGGAATTAATCAAACTTACAATCAATAAAACTAGCCATATCACACTATTTACCAAGGTTTTGAGAGAATTTTAACCATAAAAAATCCTGAGTTTTTAGCTCAGGATTCATGTAATTTATTATTTTATGATTTAAAAGAAATAATGTTGAGTCAGTGTTGCGACACCAATCACCAGGAAAATCGTCGCTCCAATTTTATGAATCAGGCTGATCGGGAGTCTATTCGCCAGCTTATCTCCCAAAAATACTGCAGGTGCATTGGCCAGCATCATGCCCAAAGTGGTCCCAAGCATCACCCAGAATACGCTATCGAAACGTGCTGCTAATGCGACCGTAGCAATCTGAGTTTTGTCACCAATTTCTGCCAGAAAGAACAGAATAAAGGTCGCACCAAATACCCCGAATTTTTGCCATTTATTGATACTGGCATTTTCATCCCCGAGTTCATCCGGAATCAGCATCCAGACAGCCATTGCGATAAAGCCAATCGAGACGATCCACAGTAGCACCTCCGGCCCGATCACCGTGGTCACCCATTGTCCCAATACTGCAGAAAGGCCGTGGTTAATCAGCGTCGCCAATAAAATGGCAACTAAAATAGGAACAGGTTTGCGAAAACGTGCGGCAAGCAGCAATGCCAGCAGTTGGGTCTTATCACCCATTTCAGCCAGTGCTACGATTGCAGTCGACAGTAGGAATTCATACATGAGGTTTTTCTCTGGCTAGCATCCAATACCAATGACTCACCGCTCCTGCTAGCCAAAATCTGCAGAGTGGTAAATCAAAGGTCTTGCCAACAAAAGAAAGCTTGGAAAAGCTGACTTGGTTCTTTGCTATGATGACCATGCTCGGTTGAGCAAATATGTTGACCATCACCCTTCTGCTTTGCGCAAAAGGCGGCTACTCCCCAATGAAGTGCGCCAAGTATAGAATCAAATAGATTATTTTTCAATGCAGCAGCAAAAAACCCTGCCGAAGCAGGGTTTTCTCTTTACACCCTCTTTATATTTCTTCCTGAGCTTCAATTGAAATATTTTTCAATGAAGCGCAAGAGAAAAGAAAGTGAATCGAATTTAATTTAGATTAACAGCGTACGGATATCTTTGAGCAGCTTGGTCAGCTTGTTGGTGAAACGAGCAGCATCTGCACCATTGATCACACGATGATCGTAGGACAATGAAAGCGGCAGCATCAAGCGTGGATCAAAGCCTTCACCATTCCAGACCGGCTGCATGGTTGCAGGTGAAATACCCAGAATTGCCACTTGCGGCCAGTTCACCAATGGCGTAAATGCCGTACCGCCAATTGAACCCAGGCTAGTGATCGTGAAGTTGGCACCTTGCAGATCTTTCGGCGACAATTTCTTGTCACGCGCTTTTTGACCCAAGGTTCCTAGCTCAGTAGCAATCTGTTTAATTGACTTCTGTTCTGGATGACGCAGTACAGGCACAGTCAAACCATCTGGCGTTGCGACCGCGATACCCATATGGATCTCGTTACGTAGCAAGACTGACTTGCCATCATCGGCCAAGTGACCAGCAAACTCACGCTCTTCTTTTAACAAGTGCGCAACTGCTTTGATGATGAATGCCATAATGGTCAGGCTCAAGCCTTCTTTTTTGAAGTTGCCTTTCAGTTCATTACGCCATGCTTCCAGTTCAGTAATATCCGCTGCATCAAACTGGGTCACTTGCGGAATGAAATTATTCAGCGACAACTGTGGAATAGACACTTGTTGCAAGCGCGTCAAGGCTTTCTCTTCCACACCACCAAAAGCGCTAAAGTCTGGCAGTTTTGGCAGACCTGCGACTTGAGCAGCAGCGGCTACAGGAGCCGCCTGTGGCGTAGTAAGACGCGTTTTGACATACGCTTTCAGGTCTTCTTTCATGACGCGCGCATGTGGGCCAGATGCTTTGACGTCTGCCAACACGACGCCCAGTTCACGGGCCAGTTTACGCACCGCAGGACCGGCATAAACTTTAGAATTAGCGGCATTCTGCTCTTTGGTCAGCTTGTCAGCATTATCCGACGTCGTGACTGTTTGAGTAGAAGATGCAGCAGGTGCCGGGGCTGCTTTTGGTGCTTCTGCTGCTTTCGGTGCTTCTGCTTTGGCTACGACAGGTGCAGCAGCTGCTTGCGCTTCAGCTTCAGCTTCAGCTTCAATTGTCACCAGTGCAATGCCTTGAGAGACATTTTGACCCAGTTCCACATGAATGGCTTTAATCACGCCGGCTGTAGTGCTTGGCACTTCAACAGTCGCTTTATCTGATTCCACCACGATGATGCTCTGGTCTTTTTCAACCGTATCACCGACCTGAACCAGAATTTCAGCCACAGCCGCCTTGTCTACACCTAGATCAGGCACCTTCACTTCAACATCACCTGCAGGTGCTGCTGGCGTTTGTGGCGCTTCAACTGCTTTCTCTTGGGTTGCCGCTTGAGCAACTGGTGCTTGAGGTGCTTCTGTCTGTACTTGTGCTGCCGAAACAGCCGTTTTCACTTTCAGAATGACCACACCTTCTTTGATCGTGTCGCCTTCTTTAATCTCGATGGACTCTACCGTGCCTGAAACCGTACTTGGCACTTCAACAGTCGCCTTGTCTGATTCCACCACTACGATACTTTGATTTACCTCGATTTCATCACCGACAGCGACCAGGATTTCCCCTACAGTAGCTTTTTCTACACCAATATCGGGGATTTGTACATCAACCACCTGTGAGCTCGCTTGAGCCTCAGGAGCAGCAGAAGCTTTAGGCTGATGTGAAGCCAGTTCCTGCATGATTTCCTGATCCGGCAATGAAGTCGGAGTATTTTCTGAAGTTTTTTGTGAGGCATCTGCTTGCTGTGGCTCGACCACATCAGCGCTGCCGTCTTCAGCTTGTAGCTCAATCAGTACCGCGCCTTCAGCCACTTCATCACCCTGACTCACCAGAATGCTTTTTACCACGCCTGCTGAAGTGCTAGGCACTTCAACAGAGGCTTTATCAGATTCAAGCAATACAATGCTGTCATCGATCGCGATCGTATCACCCACTTTGACCAGAATTTCGGCCACTGTTGCCTTATCTACACCAATATCAGGAGTCGTAATTTGCATGCTTAGTTCTCCTCTTTGTAGTCAGCAACAGCATGTACAGATGGGGTTTCTTGCGGTGCCCAAGCCACTGGACGATCTGTATCAAGCTCAAAAGTCGAGATCGCATCTTTTACCAGGCGCGCATCAACTTCACCTTCATCTGCCAGTTTTTTCAGGGTTGCAACCACAATATGGGCAGCATCAACACCGAAGTAACTACGCAAGTTGGCACGTGTATCTGAACGGCCATAACCGTCAGTACCCAATGCTACGAATGGACGGCCATCTGGAAGATAAGCACGAATCTGTTCGCTATAAGCACGCATATGATCGGTTGCAGACACGACGATACCTTCAGTACCGCGAAGCTGTTTCGATACCCATGCTTCTTTTACGTCTTCAGCCAGCGGATGCAAGCGGTTGTATTCTTCACATGCCATACCGTCACGTGCCAGTTCATTGAAGCTGGTCACGCTGTAGACATTTGAATGAATTTGATATTCTTCACGCAGAATCTTCGCCGCCTTGATCACTTCACGCAGGATTACACCTGAGCCCAGTAACTGAACAGTGGCTTTTTCATCTTCTTCCAGTAAGTACATACCACGCTTAATGCCTTCTTCAACACCTTTTGGCATTTCCGGATGCTCGTAGTTTTCGTTCATCACGGTCAGGTAATAGAACACACGTTCCTGGTTCACATACATACGCTGTAAACCGTCATGCACGATCACTGCCAATTCATAACCGAAACATGGGTCATAAGAGACACAGTTTGGAATGGTATTAGCCAAGATGTGTGAATGACCATCCTGATGCTGTAAACCTTCACCGTTCAGTGTAGTACGACCCGCAGTTGCACCCAGCAAGAAGCCTTGTGCCTGTGCATCGCCTGCTGCCCATGCAATATCACCAATACGCTGGAAACCAAACATCGAGTAGTACATGTACATCGGAATCATTGGCAGGTTATTGGTTGAATAACTGGTCGCCAATGCTGCCCATGCACTCATCGCACCGGCTTCGTTAATCCCTTCCTGCAACATGTGACCGTCTTTGGCTTCACGGTAATGCATCAGCTGTTCTTGGTCTTCCGGAGTATATTTCTGGCCATGCGCGGCATAAATACCGAGCTGACGGAACATCCCTTCCAGACCGAAAGTACGGGCTTCATCTGGAACAATTGGAACAACGCGGTCTTTAATCGCTTTCTCTTTAAGAAGTGCAGAGATTAAACGCACCATCACCATTGTGGTGGATTGTTCTTTACCATTTGAACCGGCCAAGACCGAATCAAATACTGAAAGTCCAGGAATCGCCAGCTGTTCGCTTTCCTTACGACGTGCAGGCAGGTAGCCACCTAGCGCCTCACGACGCGCCTTCATATATTTCAATTCAGGGGAATTTTCGCTTGGACGGTAGAACGGTACTTCTTCAAGCTGTTCATCAGTGAAAGGAAGGTGGAAACGGTCACGCACGTATTTCAAAGAATTGATTTGCATCTTCTTGATTTGGTGAGTTTTGTTGACTGCTTCGATTTCTTCCGACAAACCATAACCTTTCACGGTTTTTGCCAGAATCACGGTCGGCTGACCTTTGGCCGTACATGCTTCGGCATAAGCAGCAAAGACTTTGTACGGGTCGTGACCACCGCGGTTCAGATTATCAATATCTTCGTCGCTTAAGTCTTTAACCAACTCAGCTGCTTCTGGATATTTGCCGAAGAACTTTTCACGCGCGTAAGCACCACCTTTTACCTGGTAACGCTGGAAATCGCCATCGACTGCTTCTTCCATCACTGCTTTCAGTGCACCGGATTTATCTTTATCCAGTAGTGGATCCCAATGACGGCCCCACACAACTTTAATCACACGCCAGCCTGCGCCGCGGAATAATGACTCAAGTTCCTGAATGATCTTGCCATTACCACGTACCGGACCATCCAGACGTTGCAAGTTACAGTTCACTACCCAAATCAGGTTGTCGAGCTTTTCGCGACCTGCCAGAGAAATTGCACCCAAGCTTTCCGGCTCGTCCATCTCACCATCACCCAGATAAGCCCAAACCTTACGATCTTCTTCTTTAATCAGGCCACGGTTCATCAGGTACTTTTGGATATGTGCCTGATAAATTGACATGATTGGACCCAGACCCATCGATACGGTCGGGAACTGCCAGTAGTCCGGCATCAAATAAGGATGCGGATAAGATGGCAAACCTTTACCACCCACTTCACGACGGAAATTATTCAGATGCTCTTCAGTCAGACGGCCTTCTAAAAATGAACGCGCGTAAATACCCGGTGCACAGTGACCCTGGTAATAGATCATGTCGCCGCCGAAGCTATCGCTGTTGGCACGGAAGAAGTGGTTAAAGCCCACATCATAAAGGGTTGCAGAAGAAGCAAAACTCGCCAAGTGACCACCGAGATCATCACCGGTTTTATTCGCGCGTAATACCATTGCCAAGGCATTCCAGCGGATCAGCGCGCGAATACGGCGCTCCATGTCCTGGTCGCCTGGCATTGCAGGTTGTTCTTCAACAGAAATCGTATTTAAGTAGGGAGTATTTAAACGCTGAATAGGAACATGCTTTGCAATTGCGCGTTGATAAAGTTTTTCTAATAAAAATGCTGCACGCTCAGTGCCCATGTGCTGCAAAACAGAGTCAAATGCATCTTGCCATTCTTGGGTTTCTTGCGCGTCTGTATCGCCATAAAACGCCATAATCTACAGTTCCTAAAAGCCTAATCTAATGTCTTATATGTACCATATTTAAGACCTCTGCAGGTATGGCCTTAGCTGAATGCGATTTAGCAGTACTATTTAGGAACTAAATGATGGGTGACGTATAATTACACTACATAACAAAAAATAGTCAATAAAGGCGATTTATTATACAATCATTATAATAGTTGGTGATAATATGAGACTTAAAAGTGATAAAACAAAAAGCCCTTCAAGTTGACTTGAAGAGCCTGCAGTTTAAACGCTTTAAAATGCTTATTGGAGGTTTTTATGTATAGAGATGCTTCTTGTTATTCAGGTCTATACTTAAGGTAACATGGCCAAATAAGTAGATGGGTTTTTACGTTGACCGTCTTTTACTACTTCATAATGTAAGTGTGGACCGGTACAGCGACCAGTACAGCCAACGTTGGCAATATGATCACCTGCTTGCACCTGCTCTCCCACACGTGCAATAAGACGTGAAGCATGGGCATAGCGCGTTAAATAGCCATTGCCATGATTGATTTCAACGTATTGACCATAACCTGTGCCCCAACCTGATTTGGTCACAATCCCTGGACCTGTTGCATAGATTGGTGTACCACTTGGCGCTGCAAGATCAAGGCCTGAATGATTTTCAGCACGGCCACTCATGGTACGGCCACCGTAATTTGAACTTACGCGAGAATTAGGTAAAGGATGAGAAATTAGCCAAGAATAAGCACTGTTTGCTGCCGCTTTGTTGGATGAAGTATTGGCATACTTCTGAGCAAGCGTACGATTGTTTAGTTCAACCGGTTTCTCACGAAGCTGAACATTCAATTTAGTCTGTGCTGGAATATCGATATCATCTGGATGAGTATATGCACCCTGTGCCAGAGTACGCGTCAATTGCTCGATACGATCTGTTGAACCATTTTCTTGATTTAGATTAACTAAATCTGCGAACGCAACCGAAGCCGCTGAAACTGATAAAGAAAATGCCAACAAAATACGTCGCATATGCATAAAAAACCTCTCTAAACTGCTTTAATCGAGTTCCTTGAAGATCTCTATCCTTGATATCCACTAAAAGAAGCGCATAAGATTAAGACATAAATATGTAGGAATTATGTATGTCGGAACCTGTCAACGTTTTTCAACAAACAAGAAAACAGATAAAAACAGGAAACTTTTCGTTTCTCTCATCACAAGTCGCTGCTTGGCAGAAACTCACGAAACTCGTACAACCGCTATTGCCCCAACCGGAACGCTGGCAAGTTGTCTGCTATCAAAATGGTGTGTTAACGATTACTGGTGAAAACCAGGCCATGATCAGTCAATTGGCCTATCTTCAAAAGCAATACATTTCACAACTCTCTCAAATAAATGAATTAACAGATCTCACTAAACTTCAAGTTTGCCTGCGGAATCCTTCGCAAACGCCACCTGTTTCAGCAACACCTGAAAGAGCCTTAAATGCAGAAACACAGGAATTACTTCGTAGTGCTGCTGACTTTATAAGCGACCCTAAGCTTAGCCAAGCTTTACTACGTTTGGCAAGCAATAAAAAGTAACATCGCAATCAAATGTAATAAATTAAAAAGCAAACATTGTGTGATGTATGTCACAGTATTAAAGCAATAACAAAAACATAAAGACACAAACACAATGACTTATGTCACATTCACATACATGATTGGACAATTGGCTTCGTCATCAAATGTTACAATTTCATAGCAGCTTGGATCACTTTTCACATTGCGTAAAAGTTGATTATTCAAGGCATGTCCAGATTTATAACCATCAAATTTGGCAATAATCTGATGCCCGAGCAGGTATAAATCACCCACGGCATCCAGAATTTTATGACGTACAAATTCGTCCGAGAAACGTAAACCTTCTTCATTAACGACCCCGGTTTCATCCACACCAATGGCATTTTCCAGACTTGCACCTAAGGCCAGATTATTGGCTTTGAGATAATCCAGATCTTTCATAAACCCAAAGGTACGCGCTTCACTGACTTCATAAACGAAGGTTTCAGTAGAAAAATCGATACTGGCGGACTGATGTTCTTTTTTAAAGGCAGGATGATCAAAATCGATGGTGAAATTCAGCTGAAAGCCCTCATGTGGGCTAAAAATGGCACATTTGTCATCAATCAGTGCTTCAACCGGTTTAATAATCTTGACGAATTTTTTAGCAGCATCCAGTTCTTGCAAACCACCCTGCATTAACAGGTAAATAAACGGACCTGCGCTGCCGTCCATAATCGGCACTTCAGAAGCCGATACTTCAATAATTAGGTTATCAATGCCCAGACCAGCGATCGCACTCATGACATGTTCAATGGTGCCTACTTTGGCATTTTCCTGAACCAGGTTCGAGCACATAAAGGCTTCCTGAATCAGCATGGCATCGGCAGGAATGTCCACCGGCGGATTCAGGTCAATACGACGAAACACAATTCCCCCATCGGCATGGTGCGGCACAAAGTTAATCATGACTTTTTGCCCACTGTGAAGACCGATTCCGCTCGCTTTCACGACACGTTTCAGGGTACGTTGTTTCAACATGCTTTTATCATCTGTTCATCTATAAAACCGCTATACGTTAGCATATTTGGCCATTGATAAAAAACAAAAAGGTGGCTTAAAAGCCACCTTTCCTGTCTAATCCAGCTAAACACATGATGTTACATGTTATTTACGCTGTTGATTCTTAAGATAATCCTGAATACTCATTGGCGTTGGGCGCGGGCTAGAAACTGAAGTTGCCGCTGGATTCGCTGCTGCACCTGTTTCATGTTGCTGACGCTGAATTGCCGGTACATCATCATCTTCCACCACAGCCTGTGCAGCTGCTGCTGGACGAGTTGCCTGTACATTAGTACGTTTGGTCGGTTCAACTGAATCCGCTGCATGACGGGTTAGACCTGTTGCAATCACAGTCACGCTGATTTCATCACGCGCATCCGGATCAAAAACGGTACCGTAGAATACCTGACCTTCATCTAAATCGACAATCTGGTTCACGACATCGGTAATTTCTTCAATTTCACCGAAAGTCACATCATCGCCACCGGTCACGTTGATCAGAATACCTTTGGCATTCATGATAGTCACGTTGTCGAGTAATGGACTACGGATTGCCTGTTCAGCAGCCTGACGTGCACGGTTCTCACCACGACCCAGACCGACACCCATCATGGCATAACCACGTGTGCTCATGGCTGTTTTCAAGTCAGCAAAGTCAAGGTTGATATGGCCAGGACGGACGACTAAATCAAAAATACTGCGTACTGCATTCAGTAGAACATCATCCGCTTTTTTATATGCATCTTTCATTGAAATATCACGGAAGACTTTCAATAAACGCTGGTTTGGAATGATGATTAATGAGTCTACATGCTGCTCAAGGGCTTCGATGCCTTTTTCAGCAGACTGTAAACGGCGTTTGCCTTCAAAGTTAAATGGCGTGGTCACGACACCAACGGTCAGGATACCCATCTCTTTCGCAATTTCAGCCACGACTGGCGCTGCACCGGTACCGGTACCACCACCCATACCTGCAGTAACAAAGACCATATCGGTCCCTTCAAGCTGCTGGCGGATCAGTTCACGGCTTTCTTCTGCTGCGGTCTGGCCGACTTGCGGATTTGCACCTGCACCCAGACCACGGGTACTTTGCTCGCCCAGCTGAATTTTAAATTCGGCTTCCATGCGATCCAATGCCTGCTTGTCCGTATTGGCACAAACAAACTTTACGCCCTGGATATCGGACTGCAACATATGTTGTACAGCATTACCACCCGCACCACCTACACCAAACACAGTGAAACGGGCTTGACCATTGCTATCGCTATGATCGTCTTCGAAAAATTCAAATGAGGCCATGACCTATAAAATTCCTAATTCATAATTGGCAGTCACTAAGCCCGTATACTGCCTTAATCTTAATAAAATTGTTTTTAAGAATGCTGCTCATGCGTTCACTTGTCAAGTACAAGCCCGATTAACTACATCTTCCCAACAATATTCACAATAAAAATCGACTTAAAAGATTGATTTCAAGGTGTCATTAAAGCCAAACAAGGCTCTTTTGACCCGCTTAGCCAATGACAACCGTTCTACATCATCCTGTTCCACAATCGTGTCTTGGGTATCACTCTGACTAAACATCAGCAAGCCAGCCACCGTACTATATTGCGAGCGACGTAAAGCAGCCTGATGTTGTTCATCTGCATACACCTGAGTCGGCGGATTACCTAAATGCGCCGAAACTCCCATGGTACGGCGAACAAAGCTCACCATTCCTTCGATATGACTAGCATCACCGGTTAATACCACACCATGATACAAGCCCTGGATGGCACCATTTTTCACTAACTCATCACGTACCAGACCCAGAATTTCTTCATACCGTGCCATGATAATTTCAGTCAGCTCGATCCGGCTGATGGTTTGTGGCCCGTCAATTCCTTGGAACTGAATCATATGGTCCGGCTTGACCACTTTCAGGTCGACACAGCCATACAGCAATTTCAGACGTTCAGCTTCTTCGGTCGTGGTTTGCAATACTGCTGCAATATCACGGGTCACATGTTCACCGCCACGCTGGAAGGTATGGGTTAAGGCCAAACGACCATCCACATACACCGCCACATTGGTCGTGCCAGCACCGATATCCACTAGACACACGCCATATTCTTTTTCGTCTTTGAGCAGGCTGGCTTCAGCGGTGGCCAGACTCGACACCACCATTTTTTCTACGCCGATATTGGCCCCCTTCAGGGCACGGTCAATATTCTGCATGGTACTGATTGGCAGCATCATCAGATGATAATGCCCGGTCATGCTATGTGCCGACATCCGAATCGGGTTTAGCACCCATTCCGGTGAATCATCCAGTTCAAAACCCAGAGGCACAGCACTGACCAGATAATGATCTGAAGTCAAATGACTGGCTTTGGCCAATTCCAGTGCACGCACCACTTCACTGGTGGTAATCGCATGCTCGCTATTGTCGATCGAGGTACGACCTGAAGCATAAAAGCTTTTTAATTCGGCACTTGGAATAGAGACCCAAGCAGAATGTACACGACATTCCGCCATATCTTCTGCTTCTTGAACGGCATTTTTAATTGCAGTAATAACTTTATCGAGACTGACAATTTTCCCTTTACTCATGCCTCGGTTACGAGCGGTGGCCATACCAATCACTTGGATATTGTCTGGCGCGTGTACCTTGCCAATCAAAACTGAAACTTTGTGTGTCCCAATGTCAATCGCCACAACCGAGGGAACAGCTTCACTCATTATTCACTACTACCATTACGTGTTTGTTAGATTTATGGCTTTAAATGCCTCTATTTTTTAAAGCCGGTCATTATGGCTTTACTGTTACCTTATTCTCAACGCCCGTGTCATCAATGGTTACAATAAAATGTCCATTTACAATTTTAGGCGGAATTGAATTTTTCCACTGTATCGACAATCCATTGCGATAACGCAGATCGATGGCCGAAATTTTAGACCAGACCGGCTTTAAATCGCTCTGAGACAGATGACTCAGGCGCTGTAATTTGCTCATGGTCTGATCTTTATCCACAATTATTCTTAAACCCGAATCAAACTGCATAAACCAGGTCATTCGCTCGGTGAGGTATAATTCTTTTAGACGAATGCCTTGTGGTAAAAATAACTGATTAATTTCATTATAACGACGCATCATGGTTTCTGCATGGCTCGCCGGCCCATGTAGTAACGGTAATGCCTGATAATTCTTGGGTGTGACTTCCGTGAAAATCACACCACTGTCACTCAATAAACGTCCCGTTCCCCAACGCGCAATCGCATGATGCGGCATCACCCGCACCCGAATGCCATTTGGCCAGGCTCGGGAAACCACAACCCGATCTACCCAGGACAATTCCAGGGTACGATCGCGGATCGCTTCCAGATCCGAAGTAAAATAGTTTTCGGTCACAATCGGTGACACATATTGCATGACCTGACGCTGTTCAGCAGCCGAGCGCGTACCTACCACGCCCAGCTCTGCCACGTCACTATTGGTCATGACTTTATATAAGCCCAATATTCCAAAGGCCAGCACCAGCAGCGCGATACACAACAATAACCAGCCACCAAAATTGGTCAGCTTTTCTTTGCGTGTTGGCGGCTTATCGTGAATTGAAGTAATCGCAGCACGTTTACGGCGCATGGAAACAGGAAGTTGAGCCATATTTAGTGTGCCGAACCAGTCAAGGTCTGTTCCAGAATTGCGACACACAGCTCATCAAAACTGTAACCGACTGCAGCTGCCGCTTTTGGCACCAGAGAATGACTGGTCATGCCCGGTACGGTATTCACTTCAAGCAACCAGAAGTTGCCCTGTTCATCCTGCATAGCATCGATCCTACCCCAACCGCTGGCACCGACTGCCTGGAATGCGCGCAAACTTAAGGCTTTTAACTGCTGCTCTTCAGCTTCAGTTAAACCACATGGAATGCCATATTGCACATCATTACGCTGATATTTCGCTTCATAATCGTAAAAGGCGACATCTTGAGGCGGTTCAAGACGAATTACGGGTAGCGCCTGACCATTTAAAACCACAATGGTGTATTCACGGCCAGTAATCCATTTTTCTGCCATCACCACGGCATCATGTTCAGTTGCCTTGGCAATTGCTTCAGCAAAATCTTCAATTTTTTCGACCTTGCTCATACCGATACTGGAACCTTCATGCACCGGCTTGATAATCAAAGGCAAGCCTAAAGCATTAACAATCTCGGTCGCATCAGAATCTTTGGTGACAATGCGATACGGTGCTGTCGGCAATTCCGAACCCTGCCAGACCTGCTTGGTCTTGACCTTGTCCATGCCGATCGCAGAACCTTGTACACCGGTACCGGTATACGGCACGTTTAACCATTCCAGTGCGCCCTGAATTTGGCCGTCTTCCCCGCCACGTCCATGCAATACAATAAAAGCACGATCATAATTTACCAGTTCTGTGACACTACGCTCCTGCGGGTCAAACGCTTCCGCATTAACCCCTGAACGCACTAATGCCTCAAGTACCGCCGTACCACTGTCTAGAGAAACCTCACGCTCTGCAGATTTACCACCAAGCAACACGGCAACTTTTCCGAATTTTGAAGCATTTGACACGTTTATATCCTTAAACTTTTTTCAATCTGGTCAATTCAATTCAGTCACGCAAGATGACTATTTTATATATAAGTGATTTTGTGCAAGTTCGACTGAGATTGCTCCAACATTACCTGCGCCCTGGGTTAATAACAAGTCATTTGCTTGCAATACTTTTCTCATGATCTGATTCAGGTTGCCGTCCGCCGCATCAACCAGAATCGGCTCGACTTCACCACGTAGACGAATGCTACGAGCCAAAGTACGGCTGTCAGCCCCGACAATCGGTTTTTCACCGGCAGGATAAACATCCAGCAACAATAACTGGTCTACAGTAGAAAGTACTTCCACAAAATCATCAAAACAGTCACGGGTACGGCTATAACGGTGTGGCTGGAACATCATTACCAGACGACGGTCCGGATGACTCTGACGCGCAGCTTTAATCGTGGCTTCGACTTCTTTTGGATGATGACCATAGTCATCCACCAGTTTCACGTCACCGCCCTCAATCGCAAACTCACCCTGAACTTCGAAGCGGCGACCTACGCCACTGAAACCTTCCAGTGCACGGCAGATTGAAGCGTCAGACACGCCTTCATCGGTTGCTATACCAATCGCAGCCAAGGCATTCAGCACATTATGCAAACCTGGTTGATTGACCGTTACACGCAATGGCTCACGCTCTTTACGCAATACGGTAAAGTGGGTTTGCATGCCATCTTGATCAACATCTACTGCACGGATGTCATTGTCTTCATTGAAACCATAAGTCAGTAACGGGCGTGCAATCCGCGGCATAATTTCACGGATATTGGCATCATCACCACAGACTACAGCCAAGCCGTAAAATGGCAGTTTTTGCAGGAACTGGATAAAGGTATCTTTCAGGACATCGAAGCTACCGCCATAGGTATCCATATGATCGGCATCAATATTGGTTACCACAGCAGCCATCGGTTCCAGGTGCAGGAAAGAAGCATCTGACTCATCGGCTTCGGCCACGATATAGCGGCTGGCGCCCAAGGCTGCGTTCATACCGGTACGGTTCAGCAAACCACCGATCACATAGGTTGGATCCATGTTTTCTTCAGCCAGCATACAGGTGATCAGACTAGTGGTCGTGGTTTTGCCATGCGTGCCGGCAACGGCAATTCCATGACGGTAACGCATCAGTTCACCCAGCATTTCCGCACGGCGAACCACAGGAATACGGTTTTCAATCGCGGTTTTAATTTCCGGATTTTCTTTATCAATCGCGGTAGAGACCACGATCACGTTGGCGCCCTTAATATTATTTGCAGTATGTCCGATATAGACTTTAATGCCATTCGCTTCCAGCTGTGCGGTGGTATTGGATGCCTTGATATCTGAACCGGAAACTTTATAGCCCTGGTTTTTCAGCACTTCTGCAATACCACACATGCCTGCACCACCGATCCCCACAAAATGAATGTGTTTGATACGACGCATTTCCGGCACTTTGATTAACTTTTTCGCTTGTTCAGCTGGGGTTGTTGGAGACATAGTTTACTCGGATTACAATTCTTGAATTAAACGGACCACATGTTGAGTCGCATCGGGTTGAGCCTGTCGGCGTGCTTTCACGGCCATTTCCATTAACAGTTGGCGATTCAGCATCGGCTCTAATAATGTTGTTAAACTGTCCGGGGTCATCGTGGCCTGCGGGCAAATCTTTGCCGCATTGATATTGGCCAGGAAACCGGCATTGGCCGTCTGGTGATCATCCACCGCACTTGGAAGCGGCACAAAAATCGCAGCTACGCCGGCAGTGGCAATTTCAGTTACAGTCAAAGCTCCGGCACGGCAAATCACCAGATCGGCATTAGAATAGGCTTTGGCCATATCTTCAATAAAAGGCTGTACTTCTACTTGCAGACTGGCTGGTGCATTTTCATAACGTGCCCGTGTCGCCTCAGCATGGTTTTGCCCACACTGATGATAGACGCTTAATGGCACATTGAGTTGCTTTAAAGCTTCCGGAACCCGTTCATTTAAGGCTTGCGCCCCCAAAGATCCGCCAACAATCAGAATACGTAAGGGCAGTCCTGCCTTGTCACGCTCCTGATAACGCCAGGACGGATTTAAAATTTCGCTAATTTCTTGTCGTACCGGATTACCTGTAGTCACAACTTTTTCTTGGGCCGGAAAAGTATTCGGGAACGCCTGACACACGGTCTTTGCCACACGCGACAATTGAGTATTGGTAAAACCAGCAACTGCATTCTGTTCATGAATCAGCACCGGAATGCCTAAGATACGTGCGGCCAAACCACCCGGGCCTGCCACATAACCGCCAAAGCCTGCCACGGCATCGACCTGAAGCTGTTTCATGAATTTCATGGCACTGAAGGTGGCTTTCATGATTTTAAAAGGCGCCAAGGCTTTACGTAAGAAACCATTGCCACGCACGCCCTGAATATCAATGTGATAAATGGGAATATTCTGGTTTTTTAACAGGCGGTTTTCCATGCCTGCAGGGGTGGCCAGCCAGGAAACCTGTATACCTTGTTGTTGTAAATCTTTGGCAACAGCTAACGCTGGAAACACATGTCCACCTGTACCTGCGGCCATCATCATGACATGTTTAGGCTGTTTTTGCTGAGCGTCGGTCACGGTTTAATTCTTCAATACTAAAAATGGAGCAGGAAATCTGATTTAAGTAATCAATTGTAATCACAAACCTCAGGCCATGAAAGTTTATTTACTTTATTTCAACAAGGCTTTAATTGTTTTTTTCACGCAAATTTCAAGTTTAGACTCGTTTTATTTATAAGGTCTGCACTTTTCCTTAGACTTAAGTGAAGCATCATACCAATTTTAAACTCACTTTTCATTATATTATCAATGATCTTGCCAAGGACAGGGCTTTATTTAGAACCATTTACAGCCCACTCCCGGTCAATCCATGCCCTATCATCGACTAATGAGCTTAGGCTTAAATCCTATAAATTTTATAAAACTTTCATGTTATTCATATCTATATATGAATGATGCTTGATGTACAAGCAGATGCTTTAAATGGACGCAGTTCGGATAGATGTCAAAAATATCATGTCGTGATGTATGGATTATCTTGGCTGGTTATCTGGCTGCGATCCATGTCGGCAAACTTTCGGCCGTGATTCCTGTGTTGCAGCAGGATTTAAACCTGAGTTTTACTCAGGCTGGTTTTTCATTAGGGTTGGTGCAGGCTGCCGGAATGCTGTTTGCGCTATGCATTGGCGCCTTCTCGGAAAAAATGGGATTAAAGCGCTGCCTGATCATGGCCTTAATCATTTTAGGGCTGAGCAGTCTTGCCGGGCTTTGGATTACGCAGCCTGCCACTTTATATGTATTGCGTTTTATGGAAGGAATCGGATTTTTAACCATCTCTTTATGTGCGCCAGCCATTTTAAAACGTACCAGCCGCGCTGAAACACTGAATTTCAAGATGGGACTCTGGAGTTCCTATATGGGCATCGGTGTCAGTCTGGCAGTATTAATGATTCCTCTCCTGCTTGAATATCTGGACTGGCAAACGATCTGGGCCATTTTGGGCTGCCTGTGCCTGGTTATTGCTGGCATGATCAAACAATATTTAAATATTGAACCTGTCCTGGTAACACAGCTAGATTCTTTCCAGGCAGCTACGGAAAACACCTCATTCTGGCAGATTGTTAAAATTACCCTGACCCACCCACCGATTATCTGTCTGGCGATTATTTTTGCCTGTTATAGCAGTCAATGGATCACTGTCACGGGCTTCCTGCCTACGCTGTATGTCGAACAGGGGCTAGACTTAAAACGCGCAGGGATGCTGGCTTCAATGGTCGTGCTGGCCAACCTAGGCGGTACTTTTGGCGCAGGCATGTTGCTGCAACAGGGTTATAGACCGCACACCTTATTGAGTACCGGATTTGTGGCAATGCTCTGCAGCAGTTGCTTGGTATTTGCTGCAAATTCCTGGCTCTCATTTGAATTGCAGGTTGTCAGTGCCGTGCTGTTTTCACTGATTGGCGGGATGATCCCAACCACTGTTTTTGCGATTACCCTGCACTATGCACCACGTGCCTATGCAGCAGCGGCCAGTGTGGGTCTGGTTTTACAAATTTCAGCCTGCGCACAGTTTTTTATACCGACCCTGAGCGCCGCGCTGATATCTGCCACCCAATACTGGGCCAATCTTGCCATTATCACTGTCTGCCTTTCGATGCTGGGTATGGTAATGACGGCATATTTATTTAAGCGCTATCCCCAATGAAAAAATAAAAAAGAGCCTGCAAGCAGACTCTTTTTTCACCTGATTTTGCCTTTAAACCTGATTGGCCTGACCCGCTTCCAGCACAGCAAATAAATCGTCTGCAATCGAGGTGCCAAACTGCGCATCAATTTCACGAATACAGGTTGGACTGGTTACATTAATTTCAGTGACATAATTTCCGATCACATCCAGCCCCACAAAGATCAGACCTTTTTCTCTGAGATACGGCCCTACTTTTGCTGCAATGGCTTTGTCATTTTCAGTCAGGGGGCGTGCCTCACCTAGGCCACCCGCGGCCAGATTACCACGCACTTCACCATTTTGTGGAATACGGGCCAGACAATACGGCACTGGCTCACCATTAATCATCAGGATGCGTTTATCGCCTTCGACAATTTCCGGAATATAACGCTGCGCCATAATCGGCTGGGTACCATTATTGGTCAGCATTTCAATGGTTGAACCGATGTTGATGCCATCCTGATACAGGCGGAAAATCCCGGTGCCGCCCATACCATCTAGCGGTTTTACAATCACATCGACCTGTTCTTTGAGAAATTCACGGATCAGGCTTTGCTGCGAAGTCACCAAGGTCGGAACTTGCAGATGCGGGAACTGGGTCGCGAACAGTTTTTCATTACAGTCACGCAGGCTTTGCGGTTTGTTGATGATCCATGCCCCTTCGCGCTCTGCCTGCTCCAGAATATAAGTGGTATAGACGAAGTTCATATCAAAAGGCGGATCTTTACGCATCAAGACAACGTCATAAGCAGCGATCGACTCTTTTTGTTTTTCGCCAAGTTCATAATAATAGTCGTAGTCTTCAAATACCTGTAACGGCGCGATCAGACCAAAGGCCTTGCCCTGATCGATATATAAATCTTCCTGCAATGCATAACCGAGTTCATGCCCGCGACGTGCTGCTGCCCACAGCATGGCCATGGTCGAGTCTTTTTTCAGGTTTACATTTTCAATGGGATCCATCACAACAAGTACGCGCATGTGTCTCTGCTCTTTTTCAAAAAATGACTTGGCAAGGAGTATAGCTTGTGTGGATTCTTTTGTTTATGGTGATTTTGCATGACTTATTTTGTATAGGTTTTTAGATAGATGCTCAGGCAATTTGAGCTCAAGGGAGGTATGCCATGCAACAGGCCATTATCGGTTTTCACCTGGATGAGGAACAGCATTGGGTTGCAGAACTGGCCTGCGGACATGGCCAGCATGTGCGGCATACCCCGCCCTGGCAAAATCGCCCATGGGTGATGACCGAGCAAGGACGTAAAGAAAAACTCGGGATGCTGCTAGACTGTAAAAAATGCGAAAAGTGCGAAACTGCAACCTGAACCTATGAAAAAAGTAGTATGTAGGTGACCTAAAAAATAATCTTGTCCAGAATTTGCTAATTTGAGTTTATGCTTTTATTGCTCAAACATGCAGCGCATTTTTTCAGGGTGTACTTTTGCTCATACGGCTCGTCAAACAGATCTGGTTGGTGATGCTTGTGGTTTTTGCCATAGGCTGGAGCAGTGTGTCTGTCGCATCTGCAAACACCATGCATCTGGTTATGCCGTCTGAAAAAACGAATCCTCATTGTCTGGAAATGACAAAACCCTCTGCTTCTCACTCGCTGCATAAGACTGATCATCATCAAGATCAGGAACTGATTCAGCCGGACTGTGTCAGTGACAGCACCCAGCAGTCATCAGATTGTCTGGATTGTGGCACTATGGCCTGCCAGAACTTGGTCACCAGCCTGCCCATTACAACGCCCGAGTTAAGCGTGCCTGATCACGGTTATCCGGAAAAAACCCTCCTCCCTGCTTACCATGCCCAGCACCTTGCCGGTTACTGGCAAGAAATCCTGCGCCCACCCAAAGCTTGATCCTGAATTTTTAAATTTTTTTATTCATTAAGGATTAAGTTATGTTGCTTAAAATCAGTCAAAGCCTGTGTCTGGGCTTCGGTCTCATCTCGTCGTCTGCCTTGTTTGCAGCCGTAAAAGAATATCATCTGGTCATTGATGAAAGCCCGATCAATCTCACCGGAAAGACGGTCAAGCGTATCACTGTAAACGGAAAATTCCCTGCACCCTTACTGGAATTTGAAGAAGGTGATGATGCAGTCATTCATGTACAAAACAACCTGAACAATCAGGATACCTCGCTGCACTGGCATGGCCTCCTCCTGCCTGGGCTGATGGATGGTGTGCCCGGATTTAACGGTTTTCAGGGGATCAAACCGAAGCAGTCTTTTACTTATCGCTTCAAGGTTCGTCAAAACGGCACCTACTGGTATCACGCACATTCCAAAGGTCAGGAACAGGACGGCCTCTATGGCGCATTGGTGATTCGCCCCAAAGCACAGACATTACTACCTCCACATGAACAAACCGAGCGGGATTATGTGGTGATGCTGTCAGATTTTCACGAACAAAGCGGCCAGCAGATTCAGAACAATTTAAAAAAATCGGCCGAATATTATCAGAACCAGCGTGAAACCTTGGGCGATGTACTCCAGCAGGTGAAACGTGATGGCCTGAAGGCCACCTGGTCAGACCGCAAGATGTGGAACCAGATGCGTATGCTGAAAACCGACCTATCTGATGTTACCGGTTATACCTTTCTGGTCAATGGAAAAACGCCGCAACAAAACTGGAGTGGCCAGTTCCAGCCCAATGAAAAAGTCCGCCTGCGTTTCATCAATGCTTCTGCCATGTCGTTTTTCGATGTGCGTATTCCCCAGCTGAAAATGACCGTGGTCAGTGCCGATGGACAACCGGTGCAGCCGGTCAATGTAGATGAATTCCGTATCGGAACCGCTGAAACCTATGATGTGATTGTGGAACCCACTGCAGCGCATTACCAGATTGAAGCGGAATCGATCGACCGCTCAGGCTTTGCCATTGGCAGTCTGCATCAGGCAACTGATTCAAGTAAAGCCCTGGCTCCGGTTCAATTACCAACACCGCGCCCTCGTGCCTTATTGACCATGGAAGATATGGGACATGGCGAACAACATGACATGTCACATGACACACACAGCAGTCAGACCATGCAGACTGCCACAAGTGAACATGATCAACATGCCCAGCACGACATGCATGCAAGTCATAATGCCATGTCCGGAACCAATCAGCCTCATCAGCCGGTTGAGGGCTGGGCCAATATGTCTACGCCTGCAGGGCACAAAGCCTTGCAATATCAAGACCTCAAAGCCCTGACACCACAACCTGATACCCGCGCAGCAGAACGTGAACTGGTGATTCGTCTGGGTGGAACCATGGAGCGCTACATCTGGACCATGAATGGTAAAAAATTCAGTGATGCCGAGCCACTTCAAGTGAAATATGGCGAGCGGATCCGGCTGAAATTTATCAATGACAGCATGATGGCCCATCCGATGCATTTGCATGGCATGTTTATGCAGCTGGAAAATGGTCAGTCTGCTGCAAATATGCCAAATAAACACACCGTGATTGTGCCGCCCGGGAAAACGGTCACGACCTTGCTCACAGCAGACGAACTGGGAGAATGGGCGATTCACTGCCATCTGCTCTATCACATGAGTGCCGGCATGATGAACAAGCTGATTGTGGCACATGTAGATGAAGATCAAACATCTCACCCTTCTTCACAAAAAATGCCTTCAAAACCAGCAGCTGCTCAAGGAGAAAGCCATGCACATCACTAATCTTTTTGTAAAGTCAGTGCTCAGCAGTGCGCTTACCCTAAGCAGTCTGAGTATTTTTGCGGCAGCTTCTAGCGATCATACAAGCCATGCTGAACATCAGCATCATAGCGGACATCATGCCATGCAAAACATGGCTGATAACCACGCACAGCATACTGGAACAGCAGATGCCTCATCCTATCAACCGCCACCAAAGTTATTGCATCAACAGCAGGTGCTGAGCACGCCACAAAATTCAGTCAGTTCTGCCAGCGAACATGATCATCGTAAAGAACATGGTGCACAGATTTATAGCCAGATTATTCTGGACCAGAAATGGCAGCATAGTTCAGAGAGAAATGGAGCATTCAAGTCCAAGAACCAGGCCAGAGTCGGCACGGATGAAAATAAAATCTTCCTCAAGTTAGAAGCCGACAAACATGAATCCCATCAGGCCGAATATGATGCCAAAGTGTTGTATAGCCGCAATATTTCCGATTTTTGGGATGTGCAGACCGGGGTGCGCTATCGACAGGAAAATTTAGCCGAGCCTTCTACAAACCAGCAGAACGAGCGCTTCGATGCAGTATTTGGCCTGCATGGCCTGGCCCCCTACTTTTTCGAAACGGATGCTCATGTCTATGTCGGTGAAGATGACTTTGTCGGATTAAAACTGGAAACAGAGCGTGACCTGTTACTGACTCAGAAACTGATTATGCAGCCCTTTGTCGAACTGGATGTCATCCTGAATGATCAGGCAGCGAATGCGAAAAAAACCGGCCTTAGTCATGCCACCTTGGGCCTGGAAACACGCTATGAACTGAGCAAAAAGCTCATGCCTTATCTGGAAGTGGGTTATGAATATAGTAAAGGCAACAAACAGACAGCCTGGCAGCAAAGCTCTGATTCTGAAAAAGGCTGGATCTATGGTGCAGGTCTAAGAATGATGTTCTAAATTTTTGATACAGAAAATTATGCAGCTACGGGATATGAAGCTCCATTTATGCCCCGTAGCGCTATGGCACTATACATTTGGCTGAGAAAGATTTTTTAAGCCTATGAACTGTACATGCGATGTTTTTCTGCACTTTCCCGCTCATTAAGAGACTTGTTATTTTGCGAAAAACTAGTCTTCATCGCCTTGATTTCCACTGTTACTTTTAGCAACCAAAGTGCCTAACATAATGATAAAGGTACTCACACCGCCAATTAACAGGCTCAGCAGCCCCATTTCCAGCATAAAATTACTATCATCAGTCTCAGGGGCACCCCATAGAAATTGAAGACGATCGCCAAAAATAAAATTGATCGCACATACAAGCAGAAATCCAATCAAGGTGGCAATCAGTAAAGTAACCACCAAGTTCTTCCACATTTTACATCCGACAAACAGGATGATCATGGCCAGTCCAACCATGGTGATGATGGATATAAGTAACACACTGTTCCAGTAATCCATGAGACTCACTCGTATTTGGTTTTAAATTAAAATTAAGAAATTCTTATAGTTAATTTTTCCAATTGAATTTTAATATAGGTGGATTTTTATACATGAGCAATGACGATAACTATCTTAAAGCTACAAATGTTAATTTACCCAAAGTTATAAAATACACTGACTTAGTAAAATCTTGCTAAGTACTGAACGATTCTGATTAACATAAAGTAACGTAAACACAACGTGTATTTATTGTTTAACTTGGTTAAAGCTTAAATACAACCGATAAAGCTCAAGCAAATCAGCTTGAAATTCTTTAAAAAAGAAGAATTGAGCCACTTTTATAAGAAAAATAAATAATAAATATAAAAAACTTGAATATTTCCTGATTTAGGCTATGCTGTGTTTAACTAGAAAAAAGCGTTGTTTAGTTAAGCTTCTTTAAGTGCCGCAGTATTATTTATAATCCTCAGTTTTTTCAGATCTTTATTTCAATTCTTGTTGTTTTTCCAAGTTATCCATAGTCATTTGCATGACTAAAATTATTAAAATTTAACAGGTTATATTATGTCTACTACAGTTACCGGTACAGTAAAATGGTTTAACGAAACTAAAGGTTTTGGTTTTATTCAACAAGAATCAGGTCCTGACGTTTTTGCACACTTTAAAGAAATCAGCAGTTCTGGTTTCAAAACTTTGTTTGAAGGTCAGCGCGTTTCTTTTAGCGTGGTTGATGGTCAAAAAGGTCCAAATGCGATCAATATCGTTGCGCTATAATTTAGCACAGCAATAAGAAAAAGCACCTTCAGGTGCTTTTTTTAGCTCTGAAGATTCATAATTTTGGTGAAAGGTTTTCTACTCCTCTATTTAGCTCATTAACAGTGAATTTTTAAGAATCATGTTCTGAATCATTGCTGTTGTAAGCGTTGCTCTATAAAGAAATAGAAATGAAAAACCCCTGGCATCTGCCAGGGGTTTTCCGTATGGGTTCGCTTAGTATAACTCCTGTCGTACCTTACTTTCCTTGTATTTATCTATTGTTATTCTTGTGCGGAACGTCCTGTTCCTGTTAAAGCTATCATAGGAAATTTCCACCATTCAAAACAGCTGCAAAGTGCTGGAATTAATGTAAGCCAATGCTTACAAGAATAGACAGAGATAATAAATTTCAAATGCTTAGAAAATCGAGTATCTATAAAAAAAGGAAGCACAAGCTTCCTTTTCTATGCCAATCTAGGCTTAGATTCCGTATTTAACACGGTAATCTTCCATTTTCGCCAAAGCTTCTAGGTCACCTTTCGCTTCTAGGTAGTCCATTAAATCTTTCATAGTAATTAAGGCATGTACAGGAATCTCAAGCTCTTGCTGCACTTCCTGAATCGCAGATAAATCACCCTGACCTTTTTCCTGGCGGTCTAGTGCCACTAATACACCTGCAATTTGGGCACCGGCATTTTTCAGGATGGTGACGACTTCACGAATCGCTGTGCCTGCGGTAATCACATCATCAATGATCCAGACTTTTTTACCTTCTACAGAAGCACCGACCAATACGCCACCCTCGCCATGGTCTTTGGCTTCTTTGCGATTAAAACCCCACGGCACACTTACCCCATGATTTTGCGACAGAGCCACAGCAGTTGCTGCCACAAAAGGAATGCCTTTATAGGCAGGGCCAAAAATCACTTCAACATGATCACATTCAGTCAGTTTCGCTGCATAGCCAGAAGCCAGCAGGGTCAAGGCTTCACCATCATTCAACAGACCCGCATTAAAAAAATAGGGACTCACACGCCCCGATTTTAAAGTAAACTCACCAAATTTAAGTACACCGCGTGATAATGCGAGTTCGATAAAAGCTTGCGGGTTAAACTGAGCTGGCGTTGACATGAGGTGCTCCTAAATCCATTAATTAAGGTAAGACTTGCGCATGATACCAAAGAGTAGCTATCCAGGTGATCAAAAAATTCTTCGCGTCGTTTCAATTAATGTCAACGGCTTACGTTCATCTGTCACCAAAGGCCTATTGGAATGGATGGAACAGTCTGATGCCGACGTGATTTGCATGCAGGAAAGCCGGATCACGCATGCGCAGTGGACGGACAAATTCAAGCCTGAAGGCTGGTACACGCACCTGTTTCCTGCCGAGCGTCCGGGTTATGCCGGTACGGCCATTTATAGCCGTCTGCCTTTTGTATCTTTAACTGATGGCCTGGGTTTTGAACTGGCCGATTCACAAGGCCGTTTTATTGCCGCTGAATTTGACTTGGGTTTAGATCAAACTGTACAGATCTGTTCCCTGTATCTGCCTTCGGGTTCATCAGGCGATGAAGCGCAAGCACGTAAAGATCACTTTCTGGAAGAATACGCAAAAATTCTGAAACAGTGGCGCGATGAAAATAAATCGGTGATTGTCTGCGGTGACTATAATATCGTGCATAAACGTATTGATATTAAAAACTGGTCGGGTAACCAGAAAGCCTCGGGTTGCTTGCCGCATGAACGTGCCTGGCTGGATCATATCTACGATGAGCTTGGTTATGTCGATACTTTCCGTGAAGTGCGTAAAGAAGCCGAGCTGTATTCCTGGTGGTCAAACCGTGGTCAGGCGCGTGCCAAGAATGTTGGTTGGCGGATTGATTATCATGCCTGCTCTCCAGACTGGAAAGAGCGAACCGTTAATGCCTGGGTCTATAAAGAACAATGGTTTAGCGATCATGCTCCAGTGATTATCGACTACAAATTATAAAGCCTCACCATTTGATTGAGTGAACAGTTGTTCACTCAATTAAGGCTTATCTCTTACATGACATGACGTATTTTTTGGGTTTATCTCAATGTAATAACATAGCATTATAGCGCTACGGCACAAGGACATGTCAGGACGACAACATAAGGACAGGACGCCGTAGGACGAAAATAAAACAGACTATAGATTTAGCTTGTTTTGCATGGATGTGACATTGGACGTTGGATTGAGACCCGCATGATCAGGATGATTAAATGCGGGTTTTCTATTTCTATCATTCCCAAATTTTTATTTTTCTTATTATTTAGATTGTTCTTTTTCTTGCTGCTCATGTTAAAGCTGCTTGATGTCATTTTGATGACATGACTTTTCTGGTATTTAAAATTTTTTCTTTTTTTTCATTTGCTTTTGCATGGTTTGCTGCTGCCAATTTGGTTAAGCTAGTTCATGATTTAAATTTTTTAGATGGCAGCTATGTTAAAAATTTACGGAATTAAAAATTGTAGTTCGATGAAAAAAGCCTTTGATCTGCTGACGGAGCAAGGTCTGAGTTATGAATTTCATGATTATAAAAAACAGGGCATCGATGCTGAAACCGTCAAAACCTGGCTGGATGCCTTGGGTCAGGACGTGGTTCTGAACAAGAAAGGCACTATCTGGCGTAAACTCAGTGAAGAAGAGCAACAGGCCACCCTGTCAAGTGAAAATGCCTTAATTAATGCATTAACCACCCATACCAGTTTAATCAAACGTCCAATACTGGCAACCTCTACAGGATTTATTGCCGGTTTTAATGAAACGGTTTATCGTAGCTTAGCCCACTAATATCTTGTATTGAATAACACTCATAAAAAAGCCTGACATCGATCAGGCTTTTGTATATCTGCTTAAAATAAATTAGTTGGCACGAATCCAAGTCTGGTTACGACCCAATGCCGCTACACCGATGAAACCACGTAGCTCAAGTTTCTTGCCACCGTCTGCCAACTGGCCTTTCAACTTATAGGTTTTACCGGATTGTGGATCAAGGATCGAACCGCTGTCATAGCTAGTCCCGCCAGCATTTTTTAGACCTTTAACAATGGTCAGGCCTTTCAGAGATTTGTTGTGATATGGACCTTCACATTTCTTGCAGGCATTTTCTTCACCTGGAGTTAACACAGACTGAATACTGGCTGACAAAGTGCCGTTCTTTTGTTCAGTGAATTTAACCATGGCCTTAGGCTGCTTGGTTTTATCATCAATGGTTTTCCATACCGTGCCATTTAAAGGATCCGCGGCATTAGCCAGTGCAGATAAGCCTAGTAGTCCTAACGTAAGCGCTATTTTTTTCATTTTTCTTCATTTCCTTAGTCTGAAAATAGACCCATGTAGTATTAAAAAGTCACAACAATTTTTCAATTTTTAGCTGTGACTATTTAGTGTAACCTTGTAAATATGGTTGGTAAATAATCTACACGATCAATAAAAGCACAAAAAGATGGAAGGAAGATGAAGATAAGCCCGCTAACGAAACAATTAATTACAGAAAGCTTTTTAAAAACGGCCATTCGTGCCCCGAGCAGATTCAGTCTTCCACCGAGTTCAATGCGCATTGCTCTGGAACAGATGTGCAAACTTTTCCCTCAGGATAAAACGGTACAGATTCGCTCGCTCCGACTGGCCGGACTGCACGCGGAAGAAATTAAGCCGCAGCAGGAATCGACCCAGCTGATTTTTCATATTCATGGCGGCGCATTTTACTTAGGTTCTTTAAATACCCATCGCGCCTTTATGACTCAAATTGCGGCTCGAACCCAGATGCAGGTACTGCATATCGATTATCCGCTATCACCTGAATCTGCCTATCCAGAAGCATTAGAAGCCTTGTTTGATGTCTATAATCTGCTGCTGGATCAAGGTGTTCAGGCCAAAGATATTATTCTGTCCGGCGATTCTTGCGGTGCCAATCTGGCCTTGGCGCTGGCACTCAAAATACAGCAGGAAAGTCTGCCACAGGTCAGCGGTCTGATTCTGCTGTCTCCACTGCTAGATTTAACGTTGACCAGTGAATCTTTACGTTATAACCAGAAGCATGATGCCCTGCTGTCTCTGGAAACAGTTCAAACCGGGATTGAATATTATGTACCGCGTTCAATTGATCGGGGTGATCCGGAAGTTTCTCCTTTTTTTGCCGATTTAACCGGTTTGCCACCGATTCATATTCAGGTAGGTTCCAAGGAAATTCTGCTGGATGATGCTAGCCGTTTTAAAGAAAAAGCGGAGCAGGCAGGTGTCGAGGTCGAATTTAAACTGTATACCGGCATGTGGCACAACTTCCAGATGTTCAGCGCCTGGTTCGATGAAGCCAAACAGGCGCTGACCGATCTTGCAGAATTTGCCCATCGTCTGGATCGGGATTAAGCATGATTTAGCATATAAAAAGGGTCAGCCGTAGCTGACCCTTTGAAAAGAGGTTTTAGGTTTTAAATGGCCTGAACCTGCTGCAATGCAGTTTGTAGCGCTTGGGCTTTAACCGCTTCTCCCATGTTCACCCCTTCAGCACGAATCACTTCAATATCATTCACGCCAGTAAAGTTAAATACGGTTTTCAAGAAAGCCTCCTGAAAATCAGCCGGGCTTTGCTCACCATACACACCACCACGGCTGCTGGCGATATACACTTTTTTATTGCCCGCCAGACCCACAGGACCTTGTTCGGTATATTTAAAGGTGCGTCCCGCGACACAGATCCGGTCAATCCAGGCTTTCAGGGTCGATGGCAAACCGAAGTTATACATCGCTGCACCAATCACCACGACATCCGCCTGCAAATATTGTTCTAAAATTTCCTCGCCCAATGCCGTCTGTTCTGCATTCTGGCCCATTAAAATTTCGGCGGTAAGATGGGGAATAGGCTGTGCTGCCAGATCCAGATATTCAACCTCAATGGCCTCAGCATATTTTTGCTGCAATTGTTCCACCACGGCCTGAGTTAACTGACGCGAAATAGAAGCATCTCCTAAAATACTGGAATCAATCTGTAAAACTTTCATGGCTTCGCTCTTTATCTTTGGTTGTTTCTAACAATGCAGCCATTTTAACGATTGACCATATTGAAATAATTAGCACAAATAAAACACATCATCCTGAATTTAGAACAAAACTGTATACCTCTTAACCTCTTTAATTTTGATGAGAACCCTTTGGCATAGCCTAGATCACTTACGCTATCGGCAAAGAATGAGCAGATCAGATATCAACTAAATCACAAAAATGTTTTAAATATTGTTGTTTATCAAGCATTCAAACTTATGTTATCTTGTGTAAATAAAGCTATAAATATCCAATAAGTCTTAAAAAATCTGCCATAACAATTAAAGTCAGACCGGGACCATGAAGCGAATATCGCCTGTATTAGAAAAAGTGCTAAGACACAGAATCAAGAAATATCTGGTCGAAGATGAAGTCGTGATGAACTGGCGTATCCTGAAGAAATGCATCCTGATGCTGACTTTGGGATGCGGTGTACATCTGACCTGGCTCGGCTGGGATCTCTTTGTTTTATTCAATCCTGAGTATTGGCAATATGTACAGATTGAACGGGTTCATTCACAAGTCGTGCTGAACGGCAGTTTTTTATTGATTTTAGCCTTACTGATTTATCCTTGTTATAAATTTCAGGGCAACCGTCTGGTGGAACGTTATCTACCCTATCTGGCAGTCGGCACCTTTGTGGTTTCGCTATGCCGGGATGCCTATATTGTCGGCGTGATCAGTCCGGTCGCTACCACCGCTTACGTCTGCTTAATTATGGTCGGTCTGGTGCTGTTTCATCGCACGCTGGTGTATAGCATGCTGATTCCTGCCTCCATTTTTCTGGGCGGATGTGCCTATTTAAGTTTCAGTCATCAATTACCTTATTCACCGCTCTTTAATATCGATGACAAGCTTTTCTATAATGGTTTCTGGCTGTTATCGATGCTGTATTTTATTTTGCCAATTCTGGCCGTCTGCATGGTGTTATTCGAGATTCTGCTCAGTCAATGGCGTCATCGCGAGCAGCTGATCAAACAACTGAGCCAGATTGATCCACTCACCAACCTGTTTAACCGCCGTAGCATCAACCAATGTCTGGATAAACTGAATGCTGCAGCCACTCCAAATTACGCCTTGGTCTTACTGGATCTGGATCATTTCAAGAAGATTAATGATCACTATGGCCATCATAAGGGTGATGAAACCTTAGTCGAAGTGAGTGCCGTGCTGAATCAGCAATTGCGCGAAAGTGATATAGTCGGCCGTTTTGGCGGGGAAGAATTTATTTTGGTGCTTAAAAATACCAGTCTGGAAAAAGCCGAACAAGTGGCTGAACGCTGCCGCATCGCCATTCAGCAATTGCAGATTTTCAGTGATGAGGATGAGCTGATTCCGGTGACCGCCAGTTTCGGGATTGCCATTTCTAGCGCGGAATTACGCCCACAACAATTATTGAGTCAGGCCGATCAGGCGCTTTATCAGGCCAAAGCCGGTGGGCGTAATCTGGTCAAAGCTTATGCTGAACCGGTGCCAGTACAGATGCAGGTTTCTTAAACGGGTTCAGCTTTTTTTAAGAACTAAATTATGGATTTTCACTTTGAGCCAACGCTTGCAGCTGTGCCAGCAATTCTGCCTCGCTAAAAGCACCGGTTAAACGTAAACCCCTAATTTCCTGCTGCTGCGCATTCAAGAATAAATACGTCGGCGGCCCGAGAATTTCCCATTGGTTTAACAGCGCTTGATGAGAGACATTATATTGGCTTAAATCCAGCTTGATCAGGAAATATGGCGCAAGCGCCTGCTGTACCGCTGCAGATTTTAAAATACGATGTTCGATCGGCTGACAGGCAACACACCAGTCGGCGTAGACATCAATAATAATCTTTTGCCCTTGTGGTGCCCTGTCCAAAATCTGCTGAAATTCTGCTGCACTACGTGCTAAATGCCAGTTGGCTTCTGTGCTCGCCTGCTCCACAAAAAAACGCTGACTGTGCTGATATTGACTATAAGCAATATAAGGCACGGCCAGTACTAGACACAGGATATATAGCCATCTCAAACCGGTACGATGCCAGAAAATCCGGAACAGCACATAAGCCACGAAGGTCATACCCAAAGCTAAGGATAACCATTGTAAAGCCGCTTCTGAAATGAGTGGGCGAATAAAATACAGCGCCAGTGCCAGCATGATAAAGGCAAAGAGCACTTTGATCTGATTCATCCAGTGCCCAGCTTTAGGCAGAATCCGTGCCCCCAGAATACTGGCCAGCAATAAAGGCGTGCCCATCCCAAAACCCAGAGTAAACAGCAACAGAGCCCCCTGCCACTGACTTTGTGTCTGGGAAATAAACAACAATGCACCTGCCAGTGGTGCGGTCATGCATGGTCCTACCAGAAGCGCCGAAATCATGCCCATAACGCCCGCACTGACCAGACTACCTCCCTGCTGCATGGCCTGTGCCCGATCCAGACGATGAACCAGACGTTGCGGCAGTTTGATTTCAAACAGGCCAAACAGATTCAGGGCAAACAGGACAAATAGCACACTAAAAGCAATTAAAGTCCCAGGTTGCTGCAACCAGCGCTGAAAATTCAGGCCGGCCGAAGATGCAATTAGGCCAAGTACTGCATAGACAGCGGCCATACTGCTGACAAAAGTCAGTGCAATCATCCAGGCTTTCAGGCCTTTACTGTCACGTACAATCAGTGAGGTCAGAATCGGCAGCATCGGCAAGGAACACGGCGTAAACGCCAGTAAAATTCCCAGGCCGAAAAACAGCAAAAGCCCATAGCCCAAAGAGCGTTCAAGCAGTTGGGCTGACCATTTCTGGTCTTGTGCTGCATAGGGTTCGGTTTGTGTGTTGGCTGATGCAGAGATTTCATCTGCTGTAGATTCTGAAGAATCTGCTGTATTAAACAGGGTATTGTGTTGCAGTGATGAAGTATTCAGATCAAGTAAACGCTTTGTTCCTGATCCGGCAGCTTCAAATTGCACCAGACCGGACAAATCGGTCTTGAACTGAATGGTTTGTGGCGGATAACAGATCCGGTCTTTGGCACAACCCTGCCAGCTAACCTGATAGGATCGCCCCGCCTGAGTCGGGATCTGAAACTTTAACTGCTGATAATAAACCTGGGTATGCCCATAGTTGTCATCATATAAATCTTCAGCGGGTGGCAACTCAAACGTCACCGGCTGGTTGCCCTGCCGGACTTCAATTTTATGCTGATACAGATAATAGTTGTCCGGAATCTGCCAGCTCAGTTCAGCCTGCTGCTGACTGGTGGAGATCACGCTCACAGGAAAAGCCTGATCGGCAGACAACAATGCAGTTTCCGCTTGAGCAGGACTGCTGAACAAGGTGCTTCCCAAAATAACCGGGGCAAGTATTTTCCCCCAGGTCGGGAACTGCGAGTATTTCATCATCTGTGAGTTGAATAACTTAGAACAGTACAGAGAAACCTAGGCCTGAGAAGTAGCTTCGATCTGCACCATCCAGATCTACACCGACATTCGCATCTAACTGGACACGATCGTTTAAAGCATACATGACCCCGGTACCGAGTGCGTATTGATTATCGACACTTTCCGCTTTACGGTAAATCAGTTCAGAATAACCTGACCAGCGATCAGTAATGCGGTAGCCTAGAGAAGGAATCGCAGACACTGCCCAGTTGCTGTCCTGCCATTCATAACGCATGGTCAATGCGGTACTGACCAAGTCATTATATTGATACGACACGACAGAACCCAAGCTGTAAATATCTTCTTCATTAGTGAAACCGGCATTGCCTGTTGCAATGATGGCTTCGGCCAGCAAAGCCATACTGAGTTTGTCATCATCCAAATCAATGGCCTTTTTCAGACCAATACTAACATCGCCCAGACCATCATCTTCTTCGGTCTGGCCATTGGATTTCACTTGGGTCCAGGTCGGGCCAGCCCAACCTAAACGCAATTCCAGATCATCACTGAGTCCGGTACGTAACAACATATCTGCACTGAGTGTGGTCGCGGTCTGATCGCCCGACTTGCTATAACGCGCTGTAGGCAAGCCTTGCTCCCAAGCGACATTTCCGACTGGAGTAATTCCAGTACTGAGACCCTCACCTGGTCGATCAAATTCAAAATCTGCTGCGAAAAGCTGTGCACTACAACCGGCCAGTGCAATCAAACCCAAGGTTTTTAATGTTGTCATGTTGGAGCTCTTTATTAAAATTTAACTGAGTTCTTTCGTCATTTTTGCGCCATGCTTGCGAAGCAGTTCTAGCGTCTGTTTTTCTTCATCCAAGGCTTCTGACCAGTTGATTTCATCAAAATCACAATCAAAGAATAGATCACTAATTGAAGATAAAATAGTCATGCCATCTTCATCTTTGCTATTTGGATCGACTTTTTCATCCAGTAAACGCTGTACAGCTGGCGCGCATGCGGCACTTGCGGCATCCCAGAGTGGACCATAAATTTCTTCTGCATCCCACAAATGCAGATTCACTTTGGCCTGGATCAGTTCTTCCAGAATCTGTAAATGTACCGCCAAACGTGCCTGTTTCTCCTCTTCTGAAAGTGGTGTTCCGGCTTCATACAGCTCACACACTTCTTCCCACCATTTAAACAGGCCATCTGACCAGACCGAAATCACCGGGCCTTTGTCATGATCAATAAAATTCGGGTTGAGTCCATCTGCCAGCAGCTGTTTGACCTGGTCCAGATTTAATTCTTCGAGTGCTTGCACAAAAAGTTGTTGTTGCGCAGTTAACATGATGGAGCTCACTTTGATTCGTTTTCGACTATTATGCCGAATAAAGCAGGATTTGTTGTGCTTCTCATAACTATATTTTTGTTTAATACGAAAAAAGCCCCGCAGGGCTTTTTCAAATCGGTTCGGCTTAGTCTTCGATATCCGCAGTATCTGTGTCTGCTAGTTCGAGAGCACCAGGACGAACATTGTCTTTTTTCTCGATCACATGTTCCAGACTACGTTTTAGTCGGTCAATTGCACCATGGATCGCAGTATCGACATTATGGCCACGATGATTGACTACGACAGGTTTCAAGCCTGCAGGACGCGCTTCAATCATACAACGAATATCGTCATCGCCGCCTTTGGCGCCATTTTCATCACTAAGATGGACTGAAAAATGGGTAATACGTTCGCTGTGGCGCTGGAATTCTTGATTTAATTCTTCCCGTACATAAGTAATTAAACGATCACTATTCTGAATGTGGTTATCGGTACGAAGTTCAATATTCATATATTACCATCCTCAATCTTTGTAACTTTTGAGTGCAAAATTTTTTATCTTGGCACGTTTGTAGCTTGCTGTTTCGCATCGCATTTCACTTCTTCAAATGATTGGAATCACACCCTCCATTTTGAATGATGAACACATTTTTGAGTCTGCAGAATCGTGTCCTTATATCTTGAATATCGGCTGTATCTGGGAAATATGCAAGTGATATTTTGGTTTTTTAGCAAAAGAATAATCCATTGTGACAACTGCTTACTCAGCTCAAAAATACAGGATTTTTCAAACAGCAATTGCGCAACTCTTCACACAATTTAGTTTGAAATGTTTTTTAAGCCAGACCGATAAATCGCTTAAATAACATTCGACCAAGAAACCTAAAAAAAAGAAATTAAAAGTATTTTTTTATGAAAATTAGCTCACTTTTATCTAATAGTTTTTCTTATAAGATCAGCGCCTAGTCAGCCTTACAGTTCTGAAGAGATAATATGCTTTATCATTATTTAGTTGCTTTTGCAGAACCGGGAAAAATACTCTTTCGTCATTCGAAAATAATAAACTGCAAAAATGATTTTCAATTGAAATATAAGACCGATCACTCTTATTTTACGACGCTGAGAAAGGCTTATAAAACGACCGTCATTTGAGATTTTAGAACTAACCTCATTACACAAACAGAACAAAGCTATTCAGCCTCAGGCTCAAATTAATTACTAAACAATCTGTATATTCCCCCTATTTTTACTGGTTTTCTAAACTCATCATCCTGAATTGAAGTGATTTTATATTTCTAGTTATACATTCAGTCTTTTAAGACGCTACATATTCAACTTCATTTAAAAAATAATAATTTAGAGAAATATCAGCAAAAGGCAATGAAAACTGAGGAAGATGATCGTCTTCATTCAACTCATGGGGGCTGAAATATATTTAAGTCAGCGATCACTTTTAACTTTATTTTTACTTATTAATCTGTATGCTTATTCTGCTTTCTCGGGGGGATAGATTTAAATGAAATTTACACAACTTGCGGCACTTTGTGCATTGGCTTCAACTGCAGCATTTGCTCAAGCAAAACCAGTTTGGCAGGACTTTAGCGTTACAGGTCTTTATGGTGAAAACTATGAAGTTGTAGACGATCAGCAAACTACTTTAACTGTTGAATATGCTGCAAAAGTTAAATATGCAGATGTATTCTTCTTTATGGATCGTCTGCGCGGTGGCGATGATGTTAAAAGTACGTACTTTGAGTTATCACCACGTTTAAGCTTAAGCGAAGTTACAGGCCAAAAACTTGCCTTTGGTCCAGTGAAAGATGTGCTTATTTCAACAACGTGGGAAGGTTCAGATAATGCTGATAACTTCCTATATGGCGTGGGCTTTGACCTTGATATCCCATACTTTCAATATGCAAGCTTAAATCTTTATCGTGCAAACAATGAAAAAGTGTTTGGCAATAAAGACGATTATCAAATGACGCTTACCTATGGTGTGCCATTTAAACTGGGTGCTGAAGATTTTCTTGTAGATGGCTTCCTTGATTGGTCAACTGCTGAAAAAGACGCTCAAGCAAGCGAGTTAAACTGGACTACACAGTGGAAATGGAATGCGGGCAAACACATTTCTCCAGATACCCGTTTATACCTCGGTGTTGAACATTCAGTGTGGAACAATAAGTTTGGTCTTAAAAATCAAGATGAAAACAATGTCAGCGCACTTGTGAAATATCATTTCTAATTGATGTATGATCGAAAGCAGAACTCCGGTTCTGCTTTTTTTAAACTGTGATTTCAGCTCACCTCTACTAGAACAAGAATATGCCTGATTTTGATATTCGACCTGCGACCGAACATGATCTTGAAACCATCCTCAAGATTTATAATCAGGAAGTACTCTATGGTACTGCGACCTGGAACAGAACAGCCTTTGATTTGAACTATTTCAAAATCTGGTTTAAGCAGCTTAAAAATCAGAATTTCCCGGTTTTTGTGGTTGAAGATACTCAAAATCAAGTCATTGCTGGCTATGCCTGTTATGATCAGTTTCGTAGTATTCAGGGCTTTCAACAGACGGTAGAACATTCCATCTTTTTAAATCCAGATTATGCAGGGCAAGGTTTGGGTTCTAAATTATTACAGTATTTAATTGAACAGGCTCAAGTACAGAAATTGCATATCATGGTCGCAGCGATTGATTCAGAAAACACCTCATCGATTCGTCTGCATGAAAAACTGGGTTTCGTTCAAACTGCCTATATGCCGCAAGTCGGACAGAAGTTTGGGCAATGGCGTGATTTGGTCCTCTTACAACTGAATCTGGATCAAGCTTGATTCATTCTTAGTTTAAAGCTATTCCAGAACTGCTTTCTGGACACTCCTCTTTAGCTTTTTAATACTTGGCCATCACGATATTTGGTTGTTATCCAGTTTAATAAGCACAAGTTCTATTTACTTATACGAGCGGCTATGTTTTATTCAGCTCAAAATCATACTGAATAACACCATGTATAAATCTCTATTGTCTATTGGTCTTTTAAGTTTAAGTATGCTCACTTTTGCTGATTCAGACTTTGAAAAAGAATTGTGTTCAGGCTGTAGCCAAGTGCAAAGCTATGCAAATAATGGCAAGAAATTCTACGACCAAAAACAATATCAAAAGGCCATAGCGCAATTCAAACAACAAGCCGCCTGGTCATCTTTTTGTGCGATGAATGTAGAAGACGGTGGTACAGCTTTTTCTGAGCGTGATATCACCACGGCATTTAATAATGTTGGCTTAAGTTATGCCAAGCTTGGAAAGCCGCAATGGGCACGCGCCTGGTTTTCCGTTTTTCCGAATGCTAAAGCCAGCCAGTTCAATCTAAAACAGTTGCCTGCACCAGAAAAACCGAAGAATCTTGCAGGCAAATATGTCCGCTATGCAGGTTTTGGCCAGTGGAATACGATGGAAGTTAAATGGGCTTCGAATGCCTACCAAATTGAGTTTAATGGACTCTATATGGGTTTGCGCAGTCTGATTTATGGACCAAATATAGGAGAATTTTCAACCCGGATGCCATTGAATAAAGCTCAGACCAATTACAGCGTAGAAGATTGCAAAATTGATTTGAAATTTCAGTTTAACGCTCAAATTGGACAACAGATTGCGGTGAATAGCAGCAATCCGATGTCTTGTGGTTTTGGACATAATGTCTCGGCGGATGGCATGTATTTAAAGGTTGAGTGATTGCTGATTCAGCGATATCTTATTGCCCTATAACAAACATAATATTCAAAATATTACAGGGAAAATATGGCTAAATTTCTAAATACCAGTGCAACTAATTTTTTCTTAGAAGAACTCATTAAAAATGCCAAAGAACGTCTAATTTTAATCAGTCCGTATTTACGTCTCAATGACCGCATCAAAGAATTATTAGAAGACAAAGACCGGCTAAAAATTGATGTTCGCATTGTCTATGGCAAAAGTGATTTGCATCCTGAAGAAATTAAATGGATTCAAAAACTGGACTATGTCCGTTTGAGTTTCTGCAAAAATCTGCATGCAAAATGCTACCTCAATGAATCGGAATGTATTATTTCGAGTTTGAACTTATATGAATTTAGCCAGGTCAATAATAATGAAATGGGCATTTTGATTAGTAAGTATGAAGATGATGACGTCTTTAAAGATGCTTATGAAGAAGCGCAGCGCATAATTCGGATTAGCGAAGAAGTTCGGATTAGCTTAGATGAAGTTCGGATTAGCTTAGATGAAGTTAAAACAGATAAGGTTGAGACTCAAACTGAGCATGAAATAGAACAAGAAAATGTAAAGTTCAAGAAATTAACAACAGCAAAACTTGCTTCCAAAGTTGGACTCAAGACTCCTGATTTGCTCGAACAGCTGGTGAATAAAGGCTATCTTAAACTTGAAAATGATAAGCACTTTTTAACTGATACCGGCAAAGCGATAGGCGGTGAATTTAGAACCGGACAATTTGGCATGTACTTCCTTTGGGATGAAAATACAGAAATCTAATTCCTCCATTATTCAAAAAAGAAAATTCCCCTCTCTCTTTAGGCATAGGTATCTACACATCTATGAGATACCTAATGCCATTGTGGCTATCTCATTGAGTTCATCTATTGAATATTCCGAGAGCAGTTGAAGAGTGTTCAGTAAAATCGAAAGCCCTGCCAATAAGGCAGGTGCACTTTCCAACCTACCTCTTTTCTGCTGCCGACCTGAAAGACGGGTGAGAAATACACGAATTTTCTGATGGTGTTCATCTTCAGAACGCTGGATTCGCCAAGTTAAAACACAAGCCATACAGCTAATCAGTAACCGCCTTAAAATGGCTTCAGGTCTGGTCTGAAGCCATGCTTCAATATCATGACCTGCCTGCTTGAGCAGCTTGAAATAGCATTCAATTGTCCAGCGCCAGTAATACCAGGTCGTCATCTCTACCGTAGTAATCTCTGATGGAACATTGCTGATTAGTGACCATCTTGCGACGGTCTTATCCTGATCATCTTTCACTACGGCAACAATTAATCTGGCTTCAATCGCACTCCCTGGCTGGGGAGCAACCCGTTGGCCTGAATCGTCATTTCTCTTCGGTTTTGCTGCACGTGTTATCCGGATAGCAGTTTCTCCCACATGCAACATATGCCGGTTTCCTTTATAGGCAATCGGCTGGACCTGCTGCGTTTCTACTCGTTCTGCGGCTTCTGCAACTTTGCATGTTTTGCCCTGATGCTCAATTCGATGGCCTTCTTTCGCCCGAATCAGCCATTTAAAACCCTGGCTGCTCATTTCCCTTAGGTGGGCAATGGAGTCACCTTCACGATCAATGATATGAACACATGTTTTCTCAATGGGATATTGTTCAATCACTTTGATTTGTTCGGTAAGTGAATCTAGATGAGATTTGCGCCCAGCAGAGTGTTGACTGAATGTGGAATAGCAGCCTGAGGCATCTGATAGTGTCTGCGCCAGTGGCGCAATAGGTAGTCCCGAGGCTGCATCAACCAGCAGACTGCTTTGCAATTCATAGCCTGAATCATATTGATGGGTTCTTTGCAGGCGCTGAATTTTATGATGGTGTTTCACATACTGTAGCTGAGACCAGTCATGAACAATCAATGCATATTGATGCGGTGATGCCTTGATCTGTTCACATGCAAGATGTTCAATTGGCTGGTTTAACTGACTAAAAGAGATTTTGTCATTATTCAGGAATCGCCAGACCGCTTGTGTGGTTGCGAAACTCGACTTTTGGGCAGAAGCCAGGTCTTTGATTGCCGGAGCAAGTGAAGCAAGAGGGTTCATATTGAGCTTTACAAGGCTGTTATAGCGCTTGACAAGACGCTGATCCAGGCCAGAGATGTTAAATTGAAGAGCATGCTCTTCAATTTAACGCAAAGTTCAGGAATTGTGTAGATACCTATGCCTTCTAGGAGAGGGTTAGGGAGAGGTAAATAAAGATAAACCCTCATCCCCCGCCTTCTCCCATAGGAGAAGGAGCTAAAAGCCTTAAATTGCCACCAACTCCCGAATGCCTTTCTCCGGCATTTCACTACCCACACCTTGCGCCACGACTTGGCCACGTGCCATTACGGTATATCCATCAGCAAGTTCTTCAGCAAAGTCATAAAACTGCTCAACCAGCACAATCGCCATCTCACCACCATCAGCAAGTTTACGAATCACCCGTCCAATGTCTTTAATAATGGATGGCTGAATACCTTCAGTCGGTTCATCCAAAATCAGCACACGCGGTTCAGAAGCAAGTGCTCGTGCAATGGCAAGCTGCTGCTGCTGACCACCAGACAAATCTCCGCCACGGCGATGCTTCATTTCATCCAACACAGGGAAAATTTCATAGAGATGCTCAGGCACTTTGCGTGTCTTTGCGCCTTTAAATTTCGCCATACCAATGAGGATGTTTTCCTCCACGGTTAAAGTTGAAAAAATATCTCGACCTTGGGGCACATAAGCCAGACCTGCACGGACACGCTGTTCAGGACTGAGTTTCGAAATGTCCTTGCCATCCAGCAAAATCTGTCCGGATTTAATCGGTAAAATACCCATCAGACATTTAAGGAGCGTGGTTTTCCCTACACCATTGCGCCCAAGCACCACCGAACACTCACCCACAGGTGCAGTCAACGACACATCACGTAAAATATGACTGCCACCATAAAATTGATTGACGTCTTTGACTTCTAACATCACGGTCTCCTTAACGTCCTAAATACTTTTCAATGACATCTTCATTGGCTTGTACTTCTGCCAATGTGCCTTCTGCTAAAATTGCGCCTTGCGCCAATACCGTGACTTTTTCACTAATGGTGTCGATAAAACTCATATCATGCTCGACCACAACGAGGGTGTGATTTTTCTTGAGTTCTAAACACAGCTCTGCCGTGCGTTCGGTTTCGGCATCAGTCATCCCTGCCACAGGCTCATCAAGCAAAATCAGTTTAGGGCGTTGCATCAGCAACATACCGATTTCTAACCATTGCTTTTGACCATGTGACAGCAAGCCAGCAGGTTTATTAATGAACTCTTGCAGACGAATTTGAGTGAGGGATTCATCCAAGGCATTTTGTGCATCCGGATCAAGCTTGCTAAAGAGGCTTTTTTTCACCCGTTTGTCTTTGGGTGCAGCAAGTAACAGATTTTCCATGACGGTGAAATTTTCAAACACGGTCGGTTTTTGGAACTTACGCCCAATGCCTGCTTCGGCAATTTGTTCAGTGCTCATTTTGGCTAAATCGTAGTTTTGCCCAAAAAATGCTGTGCCTTCGGTTGGTCGCGTTTTACCGGTAATCACATCCATGAGGGTGGTTTTACCTGCCCCGTTCGGCCCGATGATGCAGCGTAATTCCCCTTCTTCAATGTAGAGCGACAAATCATTTAAGGCACGAAAAGCATCAAACCAGACGCTGACTTTTTCTAAATACAGCGCAATACCGTGGGTAAAGTCCGCGCCTTGTTCTTTAGGACGACCATAGCCTTCAGTGGCATGACCACCATGCGGTTGCAGGATCTCGCTCATTCGCTACGCTCCTTTTTAAAACGGTCAAACAGACCAATAATGCCTTTTGGCAGGAAGATGGTCACTACAATAAATAACGTACCCAAAATCAACAGCCATGCTTCAGGATAAGCCGAAGTAAAATAGGTTTTTACTCCATTGATTAAGCCTGCCCCAATCAATGGACCAATCAGCGTGCCACGTCCACCCGCTGCCACCCAGACTGCCATTTCAATCGAGTTCACCGGGTTCATTTCACTTGGGTTAATAATGCCGGCTTGTGGCACATACAGTGCCCCTGCAATGCCTGCAATCACCGCAGATAGCACCCATGCCGAGAGCTTGTACCACAAGGTACGGTAGCCCAAATATTGCAGACGGTTTTCGCTGTCACGAATTGCACCGAGTACACGGCCATAAGGTTTATTCATTAAATGACGTAAACCAATAAAGCACAGCAACAATACCAAAGCGGTGATAAAGCACAAACTTGCCCGCATCGATGCCGAGGTAATGTCCAGGCCTAAAATGGTTTTAAAACCGGTAAAGCCGTTGTTGCCACCAAAGCCGGTTTCATTACGGAAGAAAAGTAATGCAGCGGCAAAAGTCATAGCTTGGGTAATAATCGAGAAATACACGCCTTTAATTTTGGAACGGAAGGCAAAGAAGCCGAAAATAAAGGCGATGATGCCCGGCACTAATACTACCAATACCAATGACCAAAGGAAGTATTCCGTACCGACCCAAAACCATGGCACTTCCGTCCAACTAAGGAAGCGCATAAAGTCAGGAATGCCATCCCCTGCAGACTGGCGCATTAAGTACATCCCAAAGGCATAACCGCCAAGGGCAAAGTACAAACCATGTCCTAAACTTAAAATTCCGGCATAGCCCCAAACTAAATCCAGTGCCAAAGCGACCAGAGCCAAACACATGATTTTGCCAATCAAGGTGACCCAATACGCAGATAAATGCAGGGTTGAATCGGCAGGTAACAGGTGTAACCATGGCAATGCCAATAAAATGGCAAAGCATACGGCAATCGCAATGCCACTATGCGGTTTGTCGGATAATAATTGTGTAATCTTCATGTGCTTACTCCACAAAACGGCCTTTGATGGCAAACAAACCTTGTGGACGTTTTTGAATAAACAAAATCACAAGCACCAAGAGAACAATTTTTGCCAGTACCGCACCAATGCCAATTTCCAAGGCGGTACCACTAATACCTAGACCAAGCGCTGCAAGGACTGCACCCCACACCTGACCTACACCACCGACAACCACCACCAAGAAGGCATCAATAATGTAGTTTTGCCCTAAATCCGGCCCGACGTTACCCACTTGTGCCAAAGCACAGCCCGCTAAACCGGCCAAACCTGAACCTAAACCAAAGGCCATCATGTCGATACGGCTTGAACGAATACCAACGGCTTGTGCCATTTGACGGTTTTGCGTCACCGCACGTACAAACAAACCAAAACGGGTTTTATTCAGCAGGTAAACCAATAGTAAAAGCACTGCAATGGTGAAGACAATAATCGCAATACGGTTATACGGCAGCATTAAACTTGGGGTAATGGAGATCCCGCCTGATAGCCACGAAATATTCGACACTTCGACATTTTGCGCACCAAAAGTCATGCGTACCAATTGCATCAAAATCAGGCTGACCCCAAAGGTTGCAAGCAAGGTTTCAAGTTGACGACCGTATAATGGACGAATCACGGTACGTTCAATCAACATACCGATCAGTCCACTCACCAAGAATGCCGCAGGAATCGCGGCGATTAAGTACCACTCGACATAGCTACCCAAATAGCTTTTAAACAGACTTTGCACCACATAAGTAGTATAGGCGCCAATCATAATGAGCTCACCATGCGCCATATTGATGACACCGAGCAAACCATAAGTAATGGCTAAACCGAGTGCTGCAAGCAGTAAAATACTCGCAGTACTCAGCCCTGAAAATAAATGCCCAGTCCATTCACTGGCTTGAATCCGGGTTTTAATACTGCTTTTCGCTTCAAGCAAAGCCGCTTTCAGCTCAGAATGGATATTCGGCTGTGTCAGCTCATTGTCGATCATCGCCAAGACATCGGGACGATTGGAGTCTTGCAAGGCTTTCGCCGCTTGAATTTTAACTAAGACATCTGCATCTTGATAATCCAGACGCGCTTTAAGCTGGGCCAAACGGGCTTTGACTTTGTTATTTTGTTCGTTCAAATACAGGGCATTGATGTGAGCAACATTCAGCTCTGCCAAGTTGCTTTCATAAATATCAATCGCTTCTAAACGCTCGGAAGCATCTTCAGATTTGAGTTTTCTTTGTGCCAAACCAAAGTTGAGCGCTTTACGCAAGGTATTCACCAAAGTCACTTGTGATAAGTCACTCGGCCAATCTGCAACGATGCCTAGACTCGGATAGCTGAGTAATTTTTCGTCCGATTCTAAAATATAGGTTTGACCATTAGCCCCACTATAAAGCTGCTCGTTTTCAACATATTCTGCAAGCTGATCTAACTGCTCAATACTGCCCGGCCATTGCTTCAGTAAAGCACGGCGCTGGGCAAAATCACCTTGCACAAATTGCTGGATTGCATCTTGTTGTATGACTGCATTCAATGCAGTGCGATTTGAGGATTGTTCTGCTGATACCAGTTGCACACAAATAACCTGTGCAAATACCAGAAAAATAGCGGCGATATTCACGCGAATATTCATTATATTCACCCCTATTAAATTGGAATTTCATCCATAAAGAGAAGGAAAAAAATTAAAAGAAACCTGCTGCTGATACAGCAGGCTATATATTGGTTTTATTTAGGAATATAGGTGCTCCATGGCTGTGCCTGAATGACTTGAGGCGTCTTATAGACCACATCAAATTGACCATCACCACGAATCTGACCAATCATGACTGGCTTGTGTAAGTGATGGTTGCTTGCATCCATTTTTAAGGTATAGCCTGATGGTGCTTTGAATTCCTGACCTGCCATCGCTTCACGGACTTTATCGACCTCTGTAGAACCTGCTTTTTCAACGGCTTGCTTCCACATGTTAATCCCGACATAGGTCGCTTCCATTGGATCATTGGTGACTAGCTTATCGACATTCGGTAATTTAAATTCAACCGCGTATTGCTTCATCTTTTTGGTGAATTCTGTATTGACCGGATTCTTCACTGACATGAAATAGTTCCATGACGCCAAATGACCGACCAATGGCTTGGTATCAATACCACGCAGTTCTTCTTCACCCACCGAAAATGCCATCACAGGAATATCAGAGGCTTTAATGCCCTGATTACCCAGTTCACGATAGAACGGCACATTCGAGTCGCCATTGATGGTTGAGATCACTGCGGTCTTTTTACCAGCTGCGAATTTTTTCACATTACCCACAATAGTTTGATAGTTGCTGTGACCAAATGGCGTGTACTCTTCCATGATGTCAGCATCGGCCACGCCTTTAGACTTTAAGAACGCACGTAAAATCTGGTTGGTGGTACGTGGGTACACATAGTCTGTACCGAGCAGGACAAAACGCTCAGCCTTGCCGCCCTCTTCGCTCATCAAGTATTCCACGGCTGGAATGGCTTGCTGGTTAGGCGCAGCACCGGTATAAAAAATATTTTTGGATTGTTCTTGGCCTTCGTACTGTACAGGATAGAACAATAAGCCATTCAGCTCTTCAACCACTGGCAATACCGATTTACGTGACACCGACGTCCATGCACCGAAAATTACCGCGACTTTGTCTTGGGTAATCAGCTGACGTGCTTGCTCTGCAAACAGCGGCCAGTCTGATGCTGGATCGACCACCACCGGTTCCAGTTTCTTACCCAGTACCCCACCATTATCATTGATTTCCTTAATCGCCATTAAGGCCGTGTCTTTCAGTGAAGTTTCAGAAATTGCCATCGTGCCTGACAAGGAATGCAGGATCCCGACTTTAATCGTATCGCCGCTATCTGCGACTTTGCTTTCTGTGGCCGGGGCTCCTGCTTTTTCAGCAGATTTTGAACACCCCGTTAATGCAACAGCCCCTGCCATGGTTGCGGCTAAAATACTTTTTGAAAATAAATTGCGTTGGAACATCAGATTTTTCTCCAAACTTTATAATGGTGCATTTTTCATGCTTGTCTTGTTGTACATCTGGATGGAGTGATTCAATTTCTGTGCCAAGGCTTCAAAAAATAAAAAAATTTACTTTAACCGATCTCATTATTTGTATTATGAATCATTGATTTAGTAATACTAAAAAGAATTAAACCTGTATTTAAATACTGTATCCGAGCTTAATTCTAAGTAGGTCGCGCAAAGAGCAATGAAAGCATGGCGGAAGTGAGATAGAAGATGATGTACAAATAAAGTGCAGTATTTTGAATAATTTTTGCACTGTTTTAAAACAAAAAATCCCGCAAGCGCGGGATTTTTTATTGCTTAAATTCGATAGTTTAAACCACCAAATCTGCCAGATTGCCTTTTTGCTCTAACCAGTCTTTACGGTCACTGGCACGTTTTTTTGCCAAGAGTTTATCCAATAAACCTGCAGTATGATGAGCATCATCTAAGTCCAGTTGCACCAGACGGCGCGTGTTTGGATCCAGTGTGGTTTCACGCAACTGGCTGGCATTCATCTCGCCCAGACCCTTGAATCGGGTAATTTGCGGATTCTTGGTTTTGCATTTTTTCAGGATGCTATTCAGTTCGTCTTCATCCAAAGCGTAATGCACATCTTTGTTGTCATCAATACGGAATAATGGTGGCATTGCGACATACAAATGCCCCTCTTCCACCAGAGTCGGAAAATGCTTCACAAATAAGGCACACAGCAAAGTCGCGATATGCAAACCATCCGAGTCGGCATCGGCCAGAATACAGACCTTGCCATAACGCAGTTCAGACAGGTCATCCGAACCCGGATCAACGCCAATGGCAATCGCAATATTGTGTACTTCCTGCGATGCTAGAACTTCGTCAGAAGAGACTTCCCAAGTATTCAGGATTTTTCCACGAATTGGCATAATCGCCTGGAAGTTCTTATCACGCGCCTGCTTGGCCGAACCACCCGCAGAATCCCCTTCCACAATAAACAGTTCTGACTGATCCAGATCATGGCCTACACAGTCCGACAGTTTCCCCGGCAAGGTTGGACCTGCCACAATCTTTTTACGTTCTACTTTTTTGGCCGCTTTTAAACGGCGACCGGCTTTAGAAATAGCCATTTCTGCCAGTTGCATGGCAATGTCAGAATTCTGGTTCAACCACAGTGCAAAGGCATCTTTGGCAATATTCTGCACAATCCCTGCTGCTTCACGGCTCGACAGACGTTCTTTGGTCTGTCCGGAGAATTGGGGCTCCTGGAATTTCAGCGACAGGATATAATTGACGCCGTCCCAGACATCTTCGGCAGAGAGTTTCATATTCCGCGGCAGCAAATTACGCAATTCACAGAACTCGCGCATCGCATCAGTCACGCCTGAACGCAAACCATTCACATGGGTTCCACCTTGTGCGGTCGGAATCAGGTTGACATAGGATTCCTGAATGCTATCGCCGCCTTCTACATTCCAGCAAATCGCAAACTCGGCACTGGCACGCTCAGCGTCACCTGTTGCAACAAAAGCCGGTGCAGGAATGATTTCACGATCCTCAAGCTCATCCATCAAATAGTCGACCAGACCATTTTCAAACTGCCAGGTGATCTTTTCGTCATTGATCTGGTCAATATAATTGATCTGTAAGCCCGCAGCCAAAACCGCTTTGGCTTTGAGATTATGCTTTAACGCTTTTAAGGCAAATTTAGGCGAATCAAAATATTTGGCTTCAGGCCAGAATTGTACCGTAGTTCCTGATACCCGTTTCGGTGCCTTACCTGCCAGCACTTCAAGCGGTGCAACCGGTTCGCCATTTTCAAAGGCCATTTTATACAGATTGCCCTGACGCTGAACTTCAACCTCTACCCGGGTCGAAAGCGCATTGACCACTGAAATCCCGACGCCATGCAAACCACCGGAAAACTGGTAGTTATCGGTGCTGAACTTACCGCCGGCATGCAGTTTGGTCATGATAATTTCAATACCGCTCTGGCCGTATTCAGGGTGAATATCCACCGGCATCCCACGGCCATTGTCTTCGACTGATAAAGAACCATCTTTATAGACCGTGACGGTAATCTTGTTGGCATGTCCTGCCAGTGCCTCATCGACAGCATTATCAATCACTTCCTGTGCCAAATGGTTGGGACGAGAAGTATCGGTATACATGCCCGGACGACGACGGACCGGATCCAGACCAGATAAAACTTCAAGAGATTGAGCCGTATATTGAGACACGTTATTCGGTTTCCTTTTTTATGCAGTCCAATAAAAACTGTAAGACGAACGGAATTTTTTCCGCAAAATCATCCATCCCGTGACTGCCATGCGCTTCAGTCATCAGTATTGCAGGGGGATGCGCAGCACTATAATAACGATGTGCTTCACGATAATCCAAAACTTCATCGCCTTGTTGCAGCAGAACCAGTATTTTGTCTGCATCTTGTGCAACCGGCAGGGCCAATTGCTGGAGTTGTACCAGATCTGCTTCATCCAGACACCATTTCGGATGAACCTGATAAGGCAGTTGCTCATCAAATAGTTCACGAAACAGTTGCCATGGTCGCATTGCCGGATTGATCAGTACAGCAGGCACAGCATGCTGTGCGACCAGATGTGTCGCATAAAATCCGCCGAGACTGCTGCCCAGTAACGCCACATCATGCATCGATTCAATCAGGCCAGAAACATACGCAATGGCAGCCTTCGGTGACATGTTTAAATCGGGTAAATGTACCTGAATTTCAGGATACTTTGCACAGTAATGTTGCAGCAATTTCCCCTTGATCGAGTTCGAATTACTCTTAAAACCATGCAAATAAATGATATTCATGAACTACCAACAAAAAACCCATCAATCATCAAAATTTAATTTAAATAATGTGAAGTACACTACGTTATAAGACCAGTTAATTGCTTAAATTGTCTGACAAAAAAGCTCAAAATCTTCTCTCATTCTCGTTATTTTAAGCTGAGGCCCTCAAAATCAGGAAACTCAACAAGAAAAAGAATTTATACCGCGAAGTTCTTTAAAAAGAAAGATGGCACCACATGCGGCTCATTGAAAGGACAGGATCAGATGCCAAGTTTGACACCGTTACATGAAACCTATTGTCGATGGGATCGGACCCCGCCGAGTCAGGCCGATGTACTGGAAGGTCTGGCGCAGCTGGTGACTATGCGCTTTAACGATGTGATCCAGGAACTGGTCAAGAGTATTCAACGCGAAATCTTAATGAGTATTTTCGGTTTAAGTGAAAATAATTCAGAAAAGATTCAGAATATTCCTTCAATCGTGCGGCTCTATCAGATGTCTTATGACATGCTGTTTCATTATGGCAATACCCTGATTGCCCCTGCTTTGCGCCAGATTATTGAACGCTTTCCTAAACTGCACAATAAACCGCTGACACCTTCCTTGCATTTTCTGGTCAGTGTCTTAAATGGCATTATCGGGGATTATCTGCTGAAATATCAAAACCCTCTAGCCCTGCCGATGGTGATCTATGACCATTATGGCTCGCTGCAAAAAGGTGAGCTAAGCGGTCGTATCACTTTGTTTGTACATGGCTTATGCATGAACCATTTAGACTGGTCAAATCGCAAATATGAAGGCATTGGGGCAAAATTACTGGCGCAGCGCGACCGCAATACCATGCTCTACCTGAATTACAATACTGGACGCCGGATTTCTGCCAATGGTCGCAGTCTGGCGAATACCTTACAGGATCTGGTTGTTCGCAATCCTAGAATTACCAGTATTGACCTGATCGGGCATAGCATGGGTGGTCTGGTCTCTCGTAGTGCGCTGTTTTATGGCAAGCAGAATGTCTATAGCTGGGTCAATATGGTGGAAAATCTGGTTTGTCTGGGCTCACCGCATCATGGTGCAGTACTGGAACGTTTTGGCTTTAGCTTGCAGGACAAACTTGGACATTTTCCACTGATCCGGCTGCTTGGCCATCTGGTCAATATTCGCAGTAACGGTATTCTGGATTTGCGCCATGGCAGCGTCCGGGATGATGACTGGGAGCATAATCCACTTCGGATCGGCTTTATGGATGATCACCGTAAACCTGCCCCGATTCCCTCTCATATCGACACCTACCTGGTTGCCGGCACCATCGAGTTTGAAAACCGCAAGAACAAGACCTTGCATGTGATTGGCGATTATCTGGTCAGTATTAAAAGTGCTTTGGGCGAGCATCCCAATCCGCGCTTTCAGCTCAAAGTCCCGGATGCAAACAAGGCGATTTTCTATGGCCTGAACCATTTTGAAATTCAGTATCATCCGCTGGTGGCCGAGCAGGTGGCGCGCTGGTTCTATCCAAGTGTAGAAGATGAAGCCTTTGATCAGATTCATGAATATGTGATGGATCTGGACAGTCTGGAAGGCATTGCCCTGACCTAAACTCAAGCAAAATAAAAAAGCCCTCAATTGAGGGCTTTTTTATTAAATACGGAATTAATATTTATCTCTGAGTCGTTTAACCGGTGCCTTTTTATATTTACGCAGCAGTTGCCATAAACTGACCAGCAATAAAATACTAAAGAAGATCAAAGACCAGACAGGTAAGGATTGACCCAAGAAAGTCCAGTCAATCGCAGCACATTCACCCGAACCATTCAGCACCTGTTGCAGTACAGACTGCATCGGCAGGGTTTCCAGCCAGTATTCCAGACCGGGACCACAGCTCGGCACCTGATCCGGTGGCAGGTTCTGTAACCAGACATGACGCGCAGCCACGCCCACAGACCACAAAATACTGAGCGAACCCAGCAAGGCATACAGCCGCTTCATGAGATTAGATGCGGGATTATGCAGGAATGCGATCAGTGAGATGATCCCGAGTCCGATTAATCCAACACGCTGAAACACACAGAGCGGACAAGGCGCCAGACCTTGTACATGCTCAAGATATAAGGCAAATGCCATGCCGATGACAGCAGCCAGAAACAACATACCACTCACGAAGCGATAACCCCATTGCATGGTGAATCCTCTTATTTTTTATCGATATTGGGCTAAATAATCAGCAAAACTGACGCTGCTATCTTGCTCGAGTTGCTGTTGCTGCTGCAATGACTTTTGTGACATTTCTTCAAAATAAGCCAGTGTTTCCGGACTGAGCTGATGTTCCTCATAGACACTGCTATGTTGCTGGGCCAGATGTTGGCCAAAATGCCACATACCGCCCTGTTCACGTGTATCACCCACCACCAAGGCAGACAAGGTGGCATCCACTTCATCGACCCGGATCATCATGGTTTTTAATGCATCGGTATAGAGAGTACTGTCATAGGCCGAATTTAACAGCTTGGCCAAGGGGTGCATGCGTTGCAAATGCATGGCACACCAGTCTTCAATCGGATAAGACTGGCCATTTTCCATAATTGCGGCATTTGGCGCACGACCACGGTTCACTACTTCGGCCTGATTCTGTTCAATAATATCCTGTTCATTGCTGAGGAGCGCCGGACTGTCCTGCAATAAACAGTACAAGGCTACGACTTCGAGGAAGCCGGCCGTATCTTCATTAATGCCAATCGGGCTGTATGGATTGACATCGACTGCACGCAGCTCGACATAGGCAATCCCACGATTTTCCAGTGCCTGTGACGGCGTTTCACCTGCAAGCGGCACCTGTTTCGGGCGCACTAAGCTGTAATATTCATTTTCGATTTGCAGCACATGATCATTGATCTGGATCGGCTGGCCATTGGAATCATCTAATCCCAAACGACTAAACGGTTTATAGGGCGTTTTGACCGCTTTTTGCAGTCCGTCCAGATAGTCCTGCAAATTATTGTAGTGAATACCGAGCTGTTTCTGTGCAGAGTTTTGATAGCCAAAACGTCCCATACGTAGCGCAGTCGCATAAGGCGAATACAAGGTGCCTTTGACCAATGGCAGCAAGAAATGATCACGGCCAGTCATAAAGCACTGGCAGACCGCCGGACTGGCCCCGATCAGGAACATCACCAGTGGGGTCAGACGAATAAAGTTACGGATCAGGCCCATATAGCGATGACTGCGATAATCCTGCAAGCTCAATGCTTGCAGCGCCTCGTCCTGTTCCTGCTGTTGCAAGGCCTCGAACAGATGATCCGGGAAAGACAGGTTGTAATGCACACCTGAAATCGTCTGCATACGGCGGCCATAACGCACACCTAGACCATGACGATACAAGGTTTTAAATAAACCGATATTCGAGCTGCCATACTGTGCCAGCGGAATACTGTCATCGCGGCTGTCCAGCATACACGGCATCGACAAAGGCCAGAGCTTTTCATCATTTTCCAGATGGCGATGTACAATTGCATGAATATCGCTGAGATAGTCCAGCGCCTTTTTAATACTGTCTTGTGGCGGAGTAATAAACTCCATCAATGCTTCAGAATAGTCCGTGGTGATATGTGGATGAGTCAAGGCTGAACCCAAGGCACGAGGATGCGCTGCCTGTGACAGGAAACCATCACTTTGCATACGTAAGCTTTCACGCTCGATACCACGCAGCATGCCTTTGATGAGTGACGACTCGACCCAGGTCGGTAACACATTTTGGGAAGTCGATTCAGGTTGACTCATTACAATCTCGCTTAAGGGGGCTAAATTATTAAATTAAAATCATCGGTTTAATCAGTATAACGTGATTTCGTGCCGGCACATGACAGGCTGCCTAGTTTTCAGGCAAACTATTGATTTTTAATTTGGCAAATTTTTAACACAAACTTCCTCTATAAGACATGGAAAATTTGTGATTTTATTAACAAATAGATGCTAATGAATTGTAAATATTATGAATTATCAAGATATTTTAGACTTCTGGTTTCATGCGGACAGCCAGCCCTTATGGTTTAGCCAAAGTCATGAATTCGACCAAAGTATTGCGCAGCAGTTCATGAGCACCCATCAGCAGGCAGCCCGGGCTGAACTTTGGGGCTGGCGTAAAACCGCAGAAGGTCGGCTGGCCGAAATTATTGTGCTAGATCAATTTTCACGAAATTTATTCCGTGATTCTCCCCAAGCTTTTGCCCAAGACAGTCTGGCACTGGCCTTGGCTCAGGAAACCATCAGCCTGAATCTAGATCAACAGCTCAGTCCGGAACAGCGTGCCTTTCTGTATATGCCATTTATGCACAGCGAATCCAAACTGATTCATGAATTCGCCTTAAAAATGTTTCAGCGTCTGGGCAATCCGACCAATCTGGAATTCGAGAAAAAGCATAAAGTCATTATTGACCGCTTTGGACGTTACCCGCACCGAAACCAGATTCTGGGTCGTGAATCGACCGATGAAGAACTTACTTTCCTGACCCAGCCCGATAGCAGTTTTTAAGATTTTTTAAGACCGGCTGTCTGAACTGGATCATTGCATCAGGAGATCGAACATGAAAAACATGCTACTGGGATTGAGTATGATTGCTGCCATCAGCCTGACTGGCTGTGCAACCACACCCTCAAAGCCCTTAACATTTGATCAGTTAGGTCGCTACAGTACCACTCCCCTCAATAGCAACACTTACCGTATCAGCTTTCAGGCCCGTCCCAATATGAGCTTTGGCACAGCTGAAGAAATTACCCTGCTCAAAGCCGCACAGACTACCGTACAAAATGGTTTTCAATTCTTCAGGGTACTGAATGATCCAAGTAACCGCACCCAGCAACCTCCACGGCAAGCCATCGTCTATCCGGCGCCAAGCTTTTATCCTTACGGGTATTACCGCCGATATCCGGGATTCTGGCCAGACCCATTCTATGACCGTCCTTATACCGTGACTCTGGATCCTGCCCAGGTGGCTTATACCATTGAATGCTTCAAGGCCAATCAGGCGCCTCAAGATGCCTTTGATGCCCGCTTGATTTTACAGTCACTTGGGGCTAAATATGGTTTAAGTCCATCCGGTGCAGTGCTGCAACCGCAACCGGCCAATCCCTCCTGACAGGATGATCTATGCAGACAGAGCGTATCTCCCCGAGCTTACAACGCAGTAAACGTTTCGCGACCATCGCCTTGGTGGTCGCCGTACTGATCTGGTTGGCACTGATGGTGGCAGCCAAACTGCTACCTGAATATGTCTGGCTCATTCATATTCTGATGCTCTCGGCAGAAGCGGGTGTGGTCGGTGGACTGGCGGACTGGTATGCGATTACCGTGCTGTTTCGTAACCCTTTTGGCAGATTGCCCATTCCCAAGTTTTTACGCGACCATACCGAAATCATTCCACGTAATAAGGCTCGTATTGCAGAGTCGATGGGCCGTTTTGTGCAGGAAAATTTTCTTTCTCCGCAAATTGTACAACGCAGTCTGGACAGTACAGACCTGAGTCTGGCTGCAGGACGCTGGCTGGCCAATCCACAAAATAATGCCCAAGTGACTCAGGTCATTCAGCAAACGGTTCCTAAAATCTTTGAATTTGTCGGACAGGAACAGATTGCCGGCTTTATCCAAAGCAACAGCGTGCAATGGGTCAAAAATACCCAGATCAATACTCTGGCCAGCGAAATGCTGCATGCCGTTCTGGACAATGATTTCCATCAGGATGTGCTACAGCGCGGACTGGATGTGGTGCATGCCTGGATGACCTCGCATCCGGAACAAACCCGCGAGCTGACCCGTAACCTGTTTAAGGAAATGGGCGTGTGGAAACTGGCCAAAGGCGCCAGCTGGATCGGGATTGACGTGCAGCAACGCAGTATTGATTCCGTGATCGGGCGCGTTGAAGCCATGCTGGCCGATCCAGATCATCCGTGGCGACTTAAAATTGAGAGCATGGGACATAGCTGGATGTTGCAGCTGGCAGATAATGACAGTGAAGCCAGCCAGCGTCTGAATGAAACCAAAGATGCCTTACTGGATAGTCCACAGGTACTGAATTTTATCAGCGGTGCCGTGGTGATTTTATGTGATGCAATCAAGGCAGACTTGCAAAAACCTGATTCGGGTATTGCGGAAAATCTCAGAATTGCCATTCAACAGGTCGGAGAAAATATCATCTCGAATGCTTCGGTTCGTGAGCTGCTGAATAAACGTTTGAGCTCTATCGCGGTTGACCTGAGTGACCAGTACAGTGAAAAAGTGATTCGCTTTATCAGCGAGCGCATTCACGAATGGGATTCAAGCGAGATGATCGACAAGATTGAAAATGAAGTCGGCGGCGACCTGCATATGATCCGGGTCAATGGGGTCGTGGTCGGTGCCTGTATCGGTCTGGTGCTCGGGATCATCCGGGCGGCGGTGGAGCATTTAATTTAAAAATGATGCTATTCGCCCCATATAGCCCGACTTTTAAAATGCTCAAGAATTGACTCCAGCCAGATCAAATTTAAGATTTAAAAAATGATCATTTGGGTGGCTGAGGTCCGGACATATCGACCAACAGCCCAGTGAATTTGCGTACGAATGGCAATAAGGTCACCACAATCGGAAAAGCAATCGCCCAGGAAATCATCCAGTTATGAAACCAGAGTGCCATAAATCCATCAATCCAGCCAAGATTACGCAGCATATTGATCATGGAAATAATGCCACTCATCAGGCAGGACAGGATAAAAGGCACAATAATCAATGCCCATTTTGCAGGGAGTTTAGGAATATGACCGATAATGGTCGGACGTTGTGATGCAGCCACGACATGCTCTTTTTACTGTTTTCAGATGACTAATATAAGCCAAATTCTGTAGGGTGAAGCATTGTTTTTTTCATCTGAAATGTTGAGCTGAAAACTGGTGTTATTTTCACGGGATTAATCCGTTGATTTTCCCTTTCTTTAGTCAAAAACTTCTGACGAAGTGATCCTCTACTTTTTATTCCCTAGAAATGCTTTTACCTAAACAGCCTGAAATTTGCTATATTTGCTGTTTTTCTGCGATCTCTATTTTCGACTGATTATGAATACGGCAATACAAGCAGCTCTCGATCATGCAGTGCACACTTTACAGGCACAAGGCGTACTCCCATCTGACTGGAACAATACAAGTAATTTGACGCGTACCAAAGACCGAAGCCATGGTGACTTTGCGTCGAATATTGCCATGATCGCGTCGAAAGCTGCGGGTATGAAGCCACGTGATTTAGCGGAAAAAATTCTTGCTGCCCTGCCTGAAGTGGCGGATATCAGCAAGGCAGAAATTGCCGGTCCTGGTTTTATTAACTTCTTCCTGAATGCTGACCAGCGCTTTGCAGTCCTTGATCAAATTCAGGCACAACAGGCGACTTATGGTCGTACCCAGGTCAATGCGGATAAACGTATTCAGGTTGAATTCGTTTCTGCCAACCCAACCTCTAGCCTGCACGTAGGTCATGGTCGTGGTGCTGCGTATGGCATGACGGTTGCGAACTTGCTTGAAGCGACCGGTGCAAAAGTCGATCGCGAATACTATGTCAATGATGCTGGCCGTCAAATGGACATTCTGGCGACTTCGACTTATCTGCGCTACTTAGAATTAACGGGTCAGGAACTGGTATTCCCGAAAAATGCCTACCAGGGTGACTACGTAAAAGAAATTGCACAAAGCATTATTGACCAGGATGGCGATGCTTATGTCCGTCCTGTGGCCGACGTGTATAAAGATGTGCCTGAAGATGTACAGTTTGCAGCCGAATTAGATGCTGATGGCAATAAAGTCGTATTGTCTGGCGATAAAGAAAAACACATCGATGGTTTGATCTTTAACTCACAAGCGTTAATTGGCACAGGCTACCGCGTATTCTTGCAAGCCGCGCTTAAAGCGATTCTGGATGATATTAAAGATGACCTGGGCGAGTTTGGTGTAACCTTCAATCAATGGTTCAGCGAAGAATCATTGACAGACAAAATTGAAGAAGCCTTACAGACCTTAGATCAGCGTGGTTTCCTGTATGAACTGGATGGCAACATCTGGTTCAAATCCACTGCATTCGGTGATGAAAAAGACCGTGTCGTGAAACGTCGTAATGGTCAGACCACTTACTTCGCGTCTGACATCGCTTACCACCTGAACAAGTTACAACGTGGCTATACCGATATCATCGATATCTGGGGTTCAGATCACCACGGTTATATCGCACGTGTAAAAGCGGCCATTGATGCGCTGGGCTATGACTCGAAAAAATTAACGGTTCTTCTGGTTCAGTTCGTGAGCCTATGGCGTGGCGGCGAGATGGTACAAATGTCATCCCGTTCAGGCCAGTTTGTGACCTTGCGTGATCTGCGTAAAGAAGTTGGCAATGATGCTGCACGTTTTTACTACGTAATGCGTAAGTCTGAACAGCACATTGATTTTGACCTGGATCTTGCTGTGTCACAAAGCAAGGACAATGCAGTGTATTACATCCAGTATGCACACGCTCGTATCTGTCGTATGTTAGAAAAAGCAGCGTCTACCAATGTCAACTTTGATGCTACAGCAGCACGTAATTTGGCGGCTAAGCTGGAGCTTGATGCTGAAACTGAAATCCTGGCCAAACTAGCGGCCTATCCGGAAATTCTGGTCCGTGCTGCAAACAGCTATGAACCACATCAAATCGGTAATTACCTGAAAGAGCTGGCAGCCTTGTTCCACGGCTGGTACAACGACAATAAAGTACTCGGTGATGATGCTGAATTGACCCAAGCACGCTTATTGTTATCAGTGAACGTGCGTCAGGTACTGCGTAACGGTTTAGAACTTTTAGGTGTGTCAGCTCCTGAATCAATGTAAAGCACTGCTTTTACATTGATGCAAGAAGGTAAATAGTCAAAGCACTGCTTTTACATTGATGCAAGACAAGAGCTAGGCTCGAAGCGAGCATGTAAGCAAAACACTGCCGTTTATCTGCTGAGCAGACATTTTGTAACTTCAGCTATGTGCTTGAAGATACAGATAAATTAAAATTCTGTGTGATTTGTGATCTAGAGGATGACTTTTGTATCCTGATCACATAGGATGAAGTGATAGTAGGGGCATAACTGCTGTTATGCCTTTTCTATATGTCCCGATTAATAAGAGGAAAATCCCAAGTGTTTGGAAAAACGCAGCGCGGTGTATCTGAAAGACCGAATAAGCCTAAAAAGCCACTTATTCCAACCTGGCTCGGCACACTCGTGATCATTTTAATCGTGTTAAGTTTTTTAATGGCACTGATGCTCTGGAAGCCATGGGAACCGGTCAAACCGAAAACTCAAACAAGTGCTGAATCTGTCCAAGAAGAAGATACCAATAAAGATTACCGTTTTTATGACCTGTTACCACAGCAACAAGTGACGCCTATTCCTGAACAGGCCGTCCCTGAAAACAAAAATCAGGATACGGTAGTAATTGTAGAAGCGCCTCGACCTGAAGTAGCTCCACCTGAGGCGACCACAACTGAGCCTGGCTTAGAAGCCAGTGAAGCGCCTGTTGCCGCTCCGGCCAGTTATATTCTGCAAGTCCGCAGCTTTGATGACCCGGATCAGGCCGATGCCCGCCGTGCTGAAATTATTCTCAATGGTTTATCTGCCGATGTGGTACGCAGTGTAGAAAATGGCAAAGTCTGGTATCGCGTGGTTTCAGGCCCTTATGATTCTGCAGAAGCCGCGATTATCGCACAGCAAACCTTGCAGAATAGCGGGATCGATTCCATCGTCGTGAAACGATAAATTTCTAGAAATAAAAAAAAGCGCCTGAGGGTGCTTTTTTTTTATTTGGATCTCTCTCTAACCGTGTCCTTAATAGGAGAGGAAATCCCCCTTTTTTAAAGGGGGACTGAGGGGGATTTTTATTTATTCTAAACGAGAAAATATTTAATCCCTCCAACCTCCCTTTAATAAAGGGAGGGTAAAATCTTTAAACTGTATGCCCCAGCGCTTCACCCATATTCACCAAAGAATTGGCCTTGAATACGGCATCCCACTGCATTTTATTTTCTTCGAATAAAATCACTGCTGTTGAACCGAGGTAGAAACGACCCAGTTCTGCCCCTTTTTCCAGGAACAGATCATGCTGATTAAGTTCGATCCGGCCTGAAGGCTTCACTTTGCCGGTTGCCACGGTTTCAATACCCGCCACAATCATCGCACCGACCAATACCACCGCCATACGGCCGATTTCAGTATCAAACAGACAGACCATACGTTCATTGCGTGCAAACAGGCCCGGAATATTTTCTGCGGTCACCTGATTGACCGAGAATAGCTCGCCCGGTACATATAACGTTTCAGTCAAGGTGCCAGCAAATGGCATATGCACCCGATGATAATCACGTGGCGACAAATATACGGTCGCAAATTCACCGTTTTTGAATGGCTCGGCCAGTTGCGGATCAGCAATCAGTGCTTCAACGGTAAATTTCTGGCCTTTGGCCTGAAACACATCGCCATTTTCAATTTTACCTAGCTGGGAAATCGCACCATCTGCAGGCGAAACAATGCTCGTAGCATCTGGATCAACCGCACGGATACCTTCTTTTAGGGCGCGGGTAAAAAATTCATTAAATGACTTGAATTTCAGGGCATTGGCCTGTTCAGCAATCGACATATCAATGCCATACTGCGCCTTAAAGGCAGTAATTGCAGCAGTTTTGATAATCGGGTTTTCGCTGGCGGCAATTTTACCCACCACCCGAGACAAGCGATGTTGCGGTACTAATCGTTGAGCTTTAATAAAAAACTGTTGTTTTAAACGTGATGTGATGCTCAAGATGGCAGCTCCCCTGTAGCGATTGGACTATCGAGGCGGTTGCCCCATTCACTCCACGCACCATCATAGGCTCGAATTTTCCAGCCCAGTAAACGACCCAGAATATAGGCCAAACCTGAGCGGTGATGGGACTGGCAGTACACCACAACGGGTTGATTCAAATCAAAGCCCAGTTGTTCCAGACGCTGCTGAGTACGTGGTAAAGGCTGTAATTTTAAATGATTTTCGCGATTAAGGGCAGTACTCCATTCAAAATGACGTGCTCCCGGAATGTGACCGCCGCGTCGAGCCGCTAAACGTAGGCCAGTATATTCATCTTGCGTGCGGCAATCCCAAATTTGAACCTGTTGATTTTCAACCTGTTGGCGCAGTTCATCATAGCCAATCTGAAAATTCGCCTGATGCTCGAGATTAACCTGCAATACGTTCTTCACTGGTGCAAACTGCTCCTGACTGGAAGAAGTCGGCAAACCAGCACCGAGCCAGGCATGAATCCCGCCATTCAACAGACTGGTATTTTCAAAACCCAGACAATGTAGGTTCCAGAGCAAACGCCCTGCCCATGCCCCGCCCTCATCATCATAAGCCACCACATGATGCTCAGGAGAAATATTCAGATAATCAATGAGAGCCTGCAAGCCTTCGGTATCCGGTAACAGTCCCATCGCCGTTTCTTCCTGACGCACCAGAAGTTTAGGCTTTAAATGCAAGGCATGCGGAATATGCAGCTGCTCATACACAGAGGCACGGCTCAGGTCGACAATACGAAGTTTTTCATGGCCCAAATAGGGAACTAAATCTTCTGCCTCAATCAGCAGGCCAAAATTAAAAGCTGCAGCGGTCATCGTTATCATGGCTATTATTGGTCAAATCCTGTTGATCTTAGCACAGCTGGTTTTTACACTGATGTGCTTTCTTTGCAGATGATTAGCAAGATTTTAGCTAAACCCTGGTGTTAAATAAGCTTGCATAAAAAAACCGCCTCTATATAGAAACGGTTCTTAAAAATTATGAATTTTTCAAACTGACTTAAGCAGGTTCATTGATCTCAAAAACCTGACGCAAATAGGCCAAGAACGTATCATTATCGGTCATGGTTTTGCCCGGACTATCCGAGATTTTGGCTACTGACTGACGGTTACATTCCACCAGTTTCAGCACAATATTGAGTGGGGTTTGCCCCATATCATTGGTCAGATTGGTGCCAATGCCGAAACTGACCTGAAAACGGTCTTTAAAGTACTGATGCAATTTCCAGGCTTTTTCCAGATTCAGGCCATCACTAAAAGTCAGCATCTTGGTTTTGCTGTCTATTTTCAGCTTTTTATAATGCGCATAGGCCTTGTCACCCCATTCATAAGGGTCGCCACTATCATGACGCAAGCCATCAAACAGCTTGGCAAAGTACAGATCAAAGTCGCGCAGGAATGCATCCATCCCCACCACATCGGTCAAGGCAATACCCAAGTCACCACGATATTCCTGTACCCAGCTTTCCAGTGCAGATTTCTGGAAATTACGTAAACGTACGTCCAGCGCCTGAAAAGCTTGCAGGAATTCATGCGCCATGGTACCAATCGGGGTAATGCCCAGCTCTTTGGCTAACAGTACATTACTGGTCCCACGGAACACATGCGGTGCGGCTTTGTGAAATTCTTCGACCACATGCTTTTGCCAATCGAAACTGTAACGGCGACGCGTACCAAAATCTGACACCAAGAATGGTGGATCATTGGGGTTTTGCGCAGCATCATACTGTTTTAATAGCTCGATTTTGGCTTTTAAACGGTGTTCGCCTTCAGCCAACACTTCAGGCGTGCGAATGCGGCTGAAATACAGTTCATTGACAATCGCCAGTACGAAGATCTCGAACATCATCGCCTGAACCATCGGGCCTTCCACCACAATATCCAGACGGCCTTGACTGTCGATACTGGCCTTGATGAAACGGCGCTTGAGCTGGAACAGTTCCAGATAATCCACAAAATCGCTTTTGATAAAACGTAAGCTTCTTAAATATTGCAGTTCATCTTCTTTGAATTTTAGCTGACACAGCAGGTCCAGTTGATGATTCAGGTCATCCAGAATATCCGTCAGTGGATAGACTGTATCTTCCAGATTACGACAACGGAAATGGTAGACACTATGCGTTTGCGGAAACTTGTGTAAGACCACTTGTAACATAGTGAATTTGTACAAGTCAGTATCTAACAGAGAATGGATAATTGGGGCCATAACTAAGGGAATATCGCTGTGCTTATCTCTGCATTAAAGCATAAAAAGTCATGCAATAATGCAGGATTTACGTACAGCTGGCTGTATTTGCGACAAAAGTATCAGAAGCATAACCCGGTTTATTTCTGGGTGTTGGTCTGAGCTTTTTCCTGTTCCTGAATCAGTTTATGTAGCTGTTTTTCCTGGCCAATGACCTTGGCAAATTCGGCTGTGGTCTTTTGTCCGGTTTTTTGCGCCTGGACATCACAGTCCACCTGACGCAACTGCTTGGCAATCGCAAATTCCATCTTGAATAAAGCCCCCATCAAGGCCGTATTGCCTCGATTGTCTCGAGCACAGCGGTCGGCACCATGTTTAAGCAAACTGCTGACTATCGCTTGATGGCCATAATACGTTGCCATCATCAGTGGCGTATAACCGTCTTTATTGCGTACATCGACCGGAAAGCCATGTTTTAAAAATTCGTTGATAACTTCGCTATTGCCAATTTTGGCGGCAGCAAAGAACAGGTCGACCAGTTCCTGTTGTGAGTTCATCTGAATATTGTCCACGCTTTTAGCGGGGGAGATCTCCTTCGCGACAGTCACGTTTGCGAATGCGGAACCTATCGTGAGAATACTGGCTAAAAACATAGATGACATAACTTTCATGATGAACTCCAGCAGAAATCGAAGGGGAATTTAAGTCTTGAAAGACTGAATTACCCTGAGATGAGATAAAAAACGGAGTGCCTGTAAAACTCCCCCTAGGGTGCAGGAAAGGTTTGGAGTATTACAGGACTTTTTGGAGGTGATGCGCTATGCCCTAGTCACCAGTTCCTCAAGACCAATCGGGATTAGTCTTTTAATTTTGCAGCTTTGGCTTTAACAGTCGCCAGGTTACCGTTTACCGCCTTGGTCATACGTGTACCGTAGTCCGCATCTGCCTTATAGAAGTAAGACAACATGATGTGCTTGGTTTCTGAATCTTTCACTGCGCCTAAATCAGCAGCAAGGTTCATGATCAGGTCATCTTTTTCTTTAGCCGAGTATGAACGGTACAGCTCACCTGCCTGCTTGAAGTTCTGCTCTTTCACGCCAATTTGCTGTACATGACCAGATAATGGTGTTTGTACCGCACGTGCTTTTTCAGTGGCAGCTTTTGGCTCTTTACGGCTTGGCTCATAGTTCACATCCGAGTCACGCTCAGAGATATTCATGTAGCCATCCTGATTATTGTTGTTCACATTTACCACTGGACGGTTCACCGGAATTTGCTGGTGATTCGCGCCTAAACGGTACATTTGGGTATCTGAGTAAGAGAAGATACGGCCTTGTAGCAGACGGTCTTCTGATGGCTCGATGCCCGGAACCAGGTTACCTGGCGCAAATGCAGACTGTTCAGTCTCATTGAAGAAGTTCTTCGGCATACGGTTCAGGGTCAAAGTACCGACTTTGGTTTCTGGTACCAGCTCAGTTGGCCAGATTTTGGTTGGATCTAACGGATCAAAATCAAAGCTGTTTAGATCTTTAGGATCAATCACCTGAATATATAGATCCCATTTCGGGAAATTACCCGCATAGATGTTGTTATATAGATCATTGGTCAAGTGGTTGAAATCTTTACCCTGCTGTTCAGCCGCTTCTTTCACGTTCAGGCCTTTCACGCCCTGTTTAGAGCGGAAGTTGAATTTCACGTACTTGTATTCGCCTTTGTCGTTATACAGTTTGTAAGCGTGAACACCAAAACCGTCCTGTTCACGATAGCTAGTTGGAACACCTTGCTTGCCATACACATAAGTCAGCATGTTGGTTGCCCATGGCTGGCTCGACAGGAAGTCAAACACACGGTTAGCATCTTGGACATTCGTTACTGGGCTTGGCTTCATGGCATGAATGAAGTCCGGGAACTTGATTGCATCACGGATAAAGAATACCGGTGTCTGGTTACCGACCAAGTCCCAGTTACCTTCTTGAGTGTAGAATTTCAATGCAAAACCGTGTGGGTCACGTAGAGTTTCTGGTGAACCCTTACCGTGAATTACGGTAGAAAAACGCAGGAAAACTGGAGTTTTAGTCCCCGCTTTGAACAATGAAGCGAGGGTAAGATCAGATAGATCTTTGGTCGCAACGAATTCACCATATGCCCCTGTACCACGCGCATGTACGACACGCTCAGGAATACGCTCACGACCAAAACGTTGTAATTTTTGTACCAGTTGAACATCCTGAAGGAGTACTGAACCATTTGGACCCGCAGTGATCGAGTTCTGGTTATCACCGACTGGCGCGCCATTGTCTTTAGTTAAAGGAGCAGCTTGTGCAGCTGTGACAGTTGCAATCATTGCAACCAGTAATGAACGCTTAAACATTTCTAAATCTCTCAATTTATTACCTTTCCTGCATGGGCTAAGATACGCCAACACAATAAATAGATAAAACAGATTATTTTTATTAATTCAATCGCTTTAATGGATTTAAAAAAATTAATCAATTGATTTTCATATATTTAAAGCTCATAAAAACAGCATCTCATACTGCTCCAGATTTTATTCTTGCTACAATCACGTCCATCTATCATTAGCAGTCCATATGTAAAATGCGTGCCTTATTACAAAGAGTTTTAGAAGCTAAAGTCGTGGTCGAGGGTGAAACCACTGGGGAAATTGAAAAAGGAATTCTGGTTTTTCTAGGTTTAGGCAAAGACGATAATCTGGAAAAAGGCAAAAAGCTGATTGATAAAATATTGAAATACCGCTTCTTTGATGATGAACAGGGTAAAATGGGCTGGAACGTTGCCCAGGCCGACGGTGGTTTATTGCTGGTTTCACAATTTACCTTGATGGCACAGACCCAGAAGGGTTTACGTCCAGACTTTGGCCCAGCTATGCCGCCTGCCGAGGCTAAAGCACTTTATGAGCAGCTGGTAGAATATGCCCAAAGCCAGTTTGAACATGTGCAAACCGGTATTTTTGCCGCCGACATGAAAGTGCATCTGGTCAATGATGGGCCGGTGACGTTTAATCTGGAAGTTGAATAAACTGTCATTGTTCTAGAATGAAAAAAGCCCTCTAATGAGTAATGCCAGTCAGTTAAGCAAAAAAAGTTAAAATGCTGTAAAAAGAGCGTATGTAAATACGCTCTTTTTTTATGAATTTATCTCAGAATCTAGATTTAACATTAAAACAAACCCTACCTTCACTTTCACAATTCAGTGAATTGATTGATTTAAACTGGATTGAAGATTGCTTAGACCAAACAGGTAAAGCATCAATTCGAAAAAGAAAACTGCCTGCTGAACATGTTGTTTGGCTGGTAATCGGACTTGCTCTATTTCGAAATCAACCGATTTGGTATGTGGTTCAACAATTGCAACTTGTTTTCGGTACGGCAGAATACTGTGTACCGAGTGCATCCGTACAAGCAAGACAACGCTTAGGCTTAGAACCCATGAGTGCTTTATTTTCGACATTAAGTCAGGCATGGTTTAAAGACTCACAACAACAATATAGCAACTTTCACGGTCTATGCGTTTGTGCTGTAGATGGTGTGGTTTGGTCTATGCCTCATACAGAAGAAAACTTTAAGCACTTTGGTTCATCCAAAGGCAAAACAGCAGCTGCACCTTACCCACAAGTTAGAGCGACTTGCCTGGTGAATACCAATACCCATGAAATGATTGATGCCCAAATGGGCAGTATGGATCAAGGTGAATTAACCTTAGCCAGTCAATTAAAAGCACCAGTTCGCAGTATTACCCTATTTGATCGTGCTTACTTCTCTGCTGATTTTTTAGTGAGCTGGCAATCTCAGGCAGAAGAGAGTCATTGGTTGATGCGAGCAAAGGACAACCTGCGTTATGAAGTGATTCATCATAATGCGGCCCATGACTTTCAGATCAAAATGCCTGTTTCAGCAAGAGCAAAAAAGATAAATCCGTCATTGGGTGACTATTGGGAAGCACGTTTAATTGAAGTTGAATATGCAGGAAAAATAAGACGTTACATTACATCATTAACAGATTCTAAAGTTTATCCATTCAAAGACCTTGCAATGCTTTATATCCAGCGTTGGGAAATAGAAATGTGTTATCGGGAAATTAAAAGTGATTTACAGGATGCAAGGATTTTAAGAAGCAAACAACCTGATTTGGTCTATCAAGAATTGTGGGGGGTATTTATTGCATATAATATCTTAAGAAGACAGATGAGGTTTATCGCTGAACATGCAAAGGTGAGTCCTTTAAGGATCAGTTTCCATATTGCATCTATGAGTATTATCAATATCTTAAGGCACACACCTTTAGAATCAGCAGGAAACCTACCCAAACATTTAGCGCAATTATTTGAACAATCTAAAATATTTGTATTACCTGAAAAAAGGCAAAGGCAATGTCCGCGAGTAGTGAAAATTAAAGCACAAAAATATCCAAGAAAATGCCAGTCAATTTCTTAACTGACTGGCATTACTCTAATGAGGGCTTTTTCTTTTAAAAATCTTTTATCCTTTCACCCCCCTCTTTGTGTTTCTCCCAAAGGTAGAAAGAAAAGGTTGGATGAAAGATTTTTAACTTATTTACCAGTTTTCTCTTTAATAAACTGACGTGCCATTTTCACTTTTTCTTTGACCGGTTTTGGCAGTTTAGGCGGAATCATTTTCGCGACCTGGTTAAACCAGACCAGCAGACCAAAATCGCCTTCCATTTTAATCGTGCCACTTTGCATACCACTCATGAATGCAGTTGGATCACCTTTAAGCAATGTTTTTACACCCTGTTCACTGTCAGCAAATTGCAGTACAAAATCAGCTTTTTCTGCATCACCTGAAACAGTATCGATATGACCATTATTCACAACGATCTGACGTGCCATTCCCTCATCTGTTCCGATTTGGATACGAAACTGGCGTTCATGTACCAATTCAATAAATTTCGGGCTAGTACGTGCTAACTGCTTCATACGTAACGCAAGACCTGCGACCAGCAAATCAAGTGGATCAGTACTAAGGTCAACCAGAGGAAGTTTTAACACAGGAATGGACGACAGTTTCATGGAGGATGCCTATTCTAATTGTACGAAAATTGACAAATATCCTAGCATAGTTCTGGGCTAGGTGGATTATGCAGTTTGTATCATATTTCCAAATTGAAAAATGCACACATGGGTGCATTTTTTTCATTGCAACTTGTAGAATTAACGGCTTGAAAGCTGCTGCTGGTCGTCTTCATACACCGGCGTATGTTCGATGCAACGGCGTTTTGCCAAAGCACGCTCAGCACGACGATCTTCACGCAACAACAGGCCAGTCACCACCATCATGACCGCAGTTAACGCGCTCAGATAACTATACGTCATTGGTAGCTCAAACCAAGTTTGAGTTCCTACACGAATCACCTCGATCAGGCCCCATACCAGCATCCCGGCCGCCATAAAGCTTAACCAGCGACGATAAGGCGAGAAGAACACAGCAAGCACAGCTACAGCGACTAAACTGAAGCCCACAATCGTTGCTAAATGCGCTGTTACCATATAAACCCCTCCATCCAGATAGATAGTTCCCGCTTGATATTGCAACGCTTCTATCTATTGAATTTCGTTAAATCAATAAAATGAAATCTGTTGATTTGTATCTCTATGCCTGCATTATGCTGAGTTTTTTGCATAAAAAAAGTCCTGTCATCCAGCCTAACGACATACTTTGTCGCGATATTATATTGTCATTACATTTTTTGCTTTTCACATTTTTGTGGATCAATGACTGCGCCAATGTTGGCGTGTCATTACAAAATTATCAGTAGTTTTTTTAAGTGAAAAAATTATTTTTCCGTTTAAGATGATCGATGTTTTTGTAGCCACATTTCAGCTATTCCTTATATCACTCAGATCATAAGCAATAAAAAACGCGACCCGGAGGTCGCGTTTAAAATCAATCAAAGCCTGTATTTATGCACGGTTCAGGTCTTTATCATGTACACCGAGCAGATAAAGCACACCGTCCAGACCGACGCTAGAAATCGCCTGATTGGCATTTTGGCGTACTAGCGGCTTGGCACGGAAAGCCACACCGAGTCCTGCAATCGAGAGCATTGGTAAGTCATTGGCGCCATCACCGACTGCAATGGTTTGTTCCAGGGAAATTCCCATCTCCTGGGCGATTTCACCGAGCAAGAGTGCTTTGCGTGCACCATCGACGATATGGCCTTTGACTTCACCAGTGACCACGCCATCCTGCACATCGAGCGCATTGGCATGCACTTCATCAATATCCAGTTTAGTTTGCAGATATTCCGCAAAATACTGAAAACCGCCAGAAAGAATTGCAGTACGGTAACCTAGTGCTTTTAAAGTCGAAATCAGGCGTTCAGCTCCTTCGGTAATCGTCAGGCGCTCGGCAATTTTCGGAAGTACCGAAGCGTCCATGCCTTTTAACAAGGCGACACGTGCACGGAAGCTTTGCTGGAAGTCCAGCTCGCCTTGCATAGCACGTTCGGTAATTTCTGCGACCTGTTCACCAACACCGGCTTCAATTGCCAGTTCGTCAATAACTTCCTGCTCGATCAGGGTTGAGTCCATATCGAAGCAAACCAGACGACGGTTACGGCGATAAGCATTGTCTTCCTGCACCGCAACATCGACATTTAATTCATTGGACAGGCTCAAGCAGGCCGCACGCATGGCAGCTGCATCTAGCATTTGTCCACTTAAACCGAACTGGACACAGGCACGTTTTGGCCCTGCGCTCTGGCCATCTAAAATGGGGCGGCCAGACAGACGGGTCACGGTTTCAATATTAAAGCCCTGACCCGAGACAATCTGGGTCACGGCTTGCAGATGAGAGGCATTTAATTCAGGGGCCAATGCCGTTACGATATAACGTGTGCGTCCACCCTCTTTGACCCACTGATCATATTCAGTCGCAGAGATCGGTTTAAAGCGCACAGTTAACCCGATATCATGTGCTAGAATCAGGATCTCCTTCATGGCTAATGCTGTTGCTGTCTGGTCTTCAGACGCCACAACAATACCTAAGGTTAACTGATTATGAATAACCGCTTGCCCTACATCTAAAATCTGTAGGGAATGGGCGGACAAAACCTGCATTAATCGTGTAAATTGATTAGGCTGGTCAGGTCCTAAGAATGATATAAGAATGATTTCTCGCATGAATTGACTCGGGTCTGAGCTACAACTATTGTTAGAATCATAATCGAAATTGAACAGAATTGCCTTGGAAGTTTACGTTGAATGCGCCTAGACAAGGGCTATTTGCTAGCCTATTGATTGTAAGTTTTGCTCTGCATACCTTTTTACTGGTATTGGCAACCACTCACCAACTGAATGAAAACCGTGCCAATCAGGGACAGCTGATCACCAGTCAACTGGTGACAGACAGCCTGTCTGAGCTTGAACCGCCCAACCGCGTTTCTCTGGCTTTGCTGGCAAATCGTTATGCCACCAATCCAAGTGTCGCTTCCATCCGGATTCTGGATGCGAAAGCTCAAGTTTTAGCCACCGGCGGACTGACCAAAACTCGCGAGGGTGAAGTTTTTGTCCGTGATGCCCTGCAAAACGAGAAAAAAGTCGGTGTGATTGAAATCACCCTGATTGAGCCAAGTATTGGTGAAATTCTGCGCACGCAATGGTTGGCGATTCTGTTCTCGTTCATCATTCATGGTCTGCTCTGGGTCGCTTATCGTGCCGTGGCACGTCCAAGTCGGACTGAATATCTAGCGCGCATCAATAATGAATCGCGGCTGAAATTCGAGATTCAGACCCTGACCCAGGCATTGGAACAGGAAAAGCATAATGCGGCACTGGCGATTGCTCAGGCCCAACAGGCAGTGAAAAACAAAGCCAAAGAAAAAGAACATAAACCAGCGGTACTCGAGAGCGATAGCCTGAGCTTAAACATCCAGTTCTACGATCCAAAACAGTTACTGGATAGCGTGAATAAAACCGTTTCGGTGCCTTATTTCAATCTTTGTCAGATTTTCCTGAATAAAGCCACCGAACTCTGTGTGCAACGCTATAAGTTAAATAGTTCTGATATTTGTACCGTACATAAATTTGATGAAAAAGGTGCCACCATCAGTATCACAGCAGACAAACCGAATGCCCTGGCCTGCCTGACCATGATCAGTGCCGTGTTCCAGCTGCTTTCGGAAGTGCTGTATAGACGCTATCGTGAAGAAAAACGTTTTGTGCTACAAACCCGCAGCGCGATTGCCTCTAAAGTCGAGGAGATGCAGCTCAGCTCGGTACAGGCCGCGGAGCGTCTGACTCAGCATCTGGTCGCGAAAGAAAGTGCCTTACATGTACCGAACACCTTGCTGAAAGATGTGAGTGATCACTTCCAGCTGGTCAGCATGCCGAATCCAACCAATGTCCTGACCCGTCATGCTTTTGTGGTGAATGGCATGGATGCTGAAAGCGCCGAGCTGGCACAGACTTTTAGAACTGAAATTCTAAAATCCAAACAGTCCAAAGCCTCATAAATATCCCTGAATGTTGCAATTAAAAAAGCCGGATCCAACATCCGGCTTTTTTATGGATATAAAACAAATACGCCAGTGTGTCTTGGTCTATCTCTTAAATTTTTAACTGTTTTTGTTCCAGCAGATATTGCTGGGCATTATAAGGCTGAGCCGGATCCTGACAAGGGACTTTATGCCACTGACCCTCGGCATCTAACTCCCATGCATTGTGACAATCTTTTAAATAGCTGATCAGGCCATCTTTATAAATCCGTTTTTTCAGCTCTGGATCCAGCACCGGGAAACAGGTTTCCACCCGGGAAAACAGGTTACGGCCCATCCAGTCGGCACTGGCACAATACAGTTTCTTGGCACCGCCATGTTCAAAATAATAAACCCGGGTATGTTCCAGGAAACGTCCTACGATTGAACGGACCTGGATATTTTCAGACATACCGGTAACTTGTGGAATCAGACAGCAGATTGAACGCACAATCAGGTCAATTTTTACCCCAGCCTGCGAAGCCTGATACAGGGCAGCAATCAATTGCGGTTCGGTAAGTGCATTCACTTTGATGATGATATGCGCGGCTCTGCCGGCCAGGGCAAATGCCTTTTCCTGCTCAATCAGTTTCAGCAGTTCGCTATGCAGGGTAAACGGTGCATGCAGCAAGGCTTTCAGTTTGGCCATTTTGCCCATGCCGGTCAGTTCCTGGAACATGCGATGCACATCTTCACAGATATCCGGCTGTGTGGTCATCAGGCCGTAATCAGTATACATACGGGCATTACCGGCATGATAGTTTCCGGTACCCAAATGCGCATAACGCAGTAATTCCTGATTTTCACGCCGGACAATCAGAATCATTTTGGCATGGGTTTTATAACCCACGATGCCATAGACCACGACCGCGCCGGCTTCTTGCAGAATATTGGCCACCATAATATTAGATTCTTCATCGAAACGCGCCCGCAGTTCAATCACGGCCGTGACTTCCTTGCCATTCCGTGCGGCTTCTGCCAGCACCTGAACAATTTCCGAATCCGGACCACTGCGGTATAGCGTCTGCTTGATCGCCAGCACCGCTGGGTCCTTGGCCGCTTCGCGCAGTAAAGTAATCACCGGCTGGAATGAATCAAAAGGATGATGCAGCAGCACATCCTGTGCTTTTAAAATTTCAAAAATACTTTTCTGTTTACGGAAAATTTTGGGAATCACAGGACTAAAATGCGGATACTTTAATTCCGGACGCTCAAAGCTGGTACTCAGGCGGGACAAATTGATTGGTCCATCAATCCGGTACAGTTCCTGTTCCGTCAGATTAAATTCATCCAGCAAATAGTCGATGATGTTCTGTGGAGAGTCATTTTCAATTTCCAGACGTACTGCACGACCAAAGCGGCGCGAACACAGTTCATCTTTTAAGGCCACTGCCAGATCGTCAACATCTTCCGACAATACCAGATCGGCATTGCGGGTAACCCGAAAGGCATAACATCCGGTCGCTTTCATGCCGGGAAACAAATCACTGATATGCTGCTGGATGATCGCAGTCAGAAAGATCTGGGTGGTATTGTTTCCGGTGACATCTTCCGGAATTTTAATCAGGCACGGTAAGGAACGTGGTGCCGGCACAATCGCCATCTCGATTTCACGGCCAAAGGCATCTTTACCTTCCAAGCTGATAATAAAGTTCAGACTTTTATTCACCAAACGTGGAAAAGGATGTGAAGGATCCAGACTGATCGGGGTCAGTACCGGTTGCACTTCTTTGGCAAAAAAGGCTGCAATCCATGCCTTATGTTTTTCCAGAAGATCCTGATATTGAAGAAACTGAATACCCTGCGCCTGGAGTTCAGGCAGAATTGCATGATTCAGAACCTCATACTGCTTGTTAACTGTGGCATGAATGGACTGGGACAGTTGTTGTAGAACCAGCTCGGTGGGTACAGCATCAGGCGTCCGGGTAGTCGCATTCAGGTCTTGCTGTTTCATCAGCCCGGCAATCCTGATTTCAAAAAACTCATCCAGATTACGGGAAAAAATAATCAGGAAGTTTAAGCGCTCTAAAATCGGTAAATTCGGATCAAGTGCTTGTGCCAAGACACGACGCTGAAATTCAAATAAGGAAAGTTCCCGATTAAAATAGGTCGCTGACGAATGCTGAAATTGTTCCATGCCCTCTCAATGCTGCTGATTACAGTCTGTTGTTTCACATCATTGAGGGGCGATCTTAGGCAGACTTTATGACACTTATGTTACAAAGCTTGATAAATCTATATAGATTAATATTTTAATTTTTAAAATTATAAAAAATCATCCTCTGGTTTGTTGCGCGCTGTCATCAAACTGCAATTAGGTGTCTGTTTTTTCAGTTTTTCTGGCAGCCCAATAAGTGGCTAAAGCTGGCCCTGAAATATTATGCCACAGGCTGAAAATGGCACTTGGTAAAGCGGTAAGTGGTGATGCGGCAAAATGGGTTGCCGCCAAGGCCACACCCAGACCAGAATTCTGCATTCCCACTTCAATGGAGACTGCACGACAGTCTATTTCTGCCAAGTGAAATATACGGCTGGCCCAATAACCCAGTAAATAGCCCATACCATTGTGTAAGGCCACGATCCCTAAAATCATTAAACCGGACTCCAGAATCTGGGTTTTGCTGCCGGCAATAATCGCCGCGACAATTGCCACAATCGCAATCACAGAAATCAACGGCATGACCTGAATATAGGCCGTGACTTTTTGCTTGAGTAGCGCCCGTACGATTAAGCCCAGAATAATCGGGAATAACACCACCTGTAAGATCGACACCAGCATCGACCAGGCATTGATTTCAATCCACTGACTGGCCAACAAGTAGAAAATGGCCGGAGTTAGAATGGGCGCCAGTAACGTAGAAACCGAGGTACAGGCGACCGACAAGGCAGTATTGCCCTTGGCCATATAGGTAATCACATTGGATGCAGTTCCGCCCGGACAGCAACCCACCAAGATTACCCCGATGGCAATCTCTGGTGGCAGCTGGAACAGCTTGCACAGCAAAAAGGCCAAACCCGGCATCACCATAAACTGGGCGACGACGCCAATCGCTACTGCCTTCGGACTTTGCAAGACACTTTTAAAATCTCCGACGGTCATGGTCATGCCCATGCCGAACATGATGATGCCTAACATCCAGGGAATATAAGCTCTTAACCAGACAAAAGCTTCAGGGATCATCAAGGCAATGCCGGAAAAAAGCACCACCCATAAAGCAAAGGTTTTTTGGACAAATTGGCTAAACTGGAGCAAGGCTGACATGGGTTTCATCCAGGTGATATTAAGGGAGAAAAAGCAAGATAAAATAGGCACCCGTTGACGCCTGAATTTTTATATTTAAATACCCCAATCTCAACTTTTTAAGTGATTGAAATAAAAAGGACATAACCCTATTTTAGTTTCCACCAAGAAATTAAAGCAAAGTTATGTCCATTGAAGAATTTATCATTTTTGTCTATGTAATCATAGAAGAACTTTATCCCATTGTTGTTACTCAGCCCCTGAGAACTCGTGGTTTTCCGCCTGCTGTTACTGATGCAGAAATCATCACTATGCAAATAGTAGGTGAATTTCTTGGTTTAGATACAGACAAAAATATTTGGATGTATTTCAAAAACAATTGGTTAGAATGGTTTCCAAAATTAGGATCTTATCCCAATTTCTGTAAACATTGTGCAAACCTGTGGCATGTCAGTCAATCCATTATGGCACAGCTCATTCAGCGTTATGGTTCAGATAACATTCACTTTATTGATGGCTTCCCACTCCCTGTCTGTAGTTATACCAGAGCTAGAAAGCATAAAAACTTTAAAGAATACGCAGGTTTTAGTTATTGTGCTGCAAAACAAGAAAAATATTATGGTTTCAAAGCTCATATCGTCATTAATCTTTCAGGCATGATTTCGGGTTATACCTTTGCACCTGCTCATTGTGATGAGCGAGATGTTGCACCTGAAATTACGAATGATATTTACGGTTTACTGGGAGCAGATAAGGGCTATTTAAGACCAGAATTGAAACGATATTATGAATATCAGGGTATTGATTTACAAACACCCTTTAGAAAAAACATGATAGATTTCAGACCTAAAGAGACACTGCAAATACTGATGAAAGCCAGAAGAAAGATTGAAACAGTGATTGGTCAATTAACAGATCGCTTTCACATTCAGAAAGTGAGGGCAAAAGATCTATGGCATTTAACCCACCGCATAACTCGTAAAATTCTGTCGCATACAATTTGTGTGGTGCTAAATAAAAAGCTTGGTCATTCACCAATTCAATTCGAAAATCTTATTTTAAGTTGAGATTGGCGTATTTAAATATAAATAAGATCAAAGGAATATTTAAGTTCTATCCCTATTCAGCTTTAAGCTGCTTGAACAATATCTTTCACATAGATACGTTTCACGCCATGCGACAGCATATCCTGCCAGGCATGTTGCAAGGAACCATTCAGGTCAATGCCCTTGGTGGCATCGGCAATCACATAGGTTTTAAAGCCCAGTTTGCAGGCATCGATTGCAGTCCAGGCCACACAAAAGTCCGTAGCAATCCCGACCACAAATACGGTATCAATCCCACGTTCACGCAGATAGCCAGCAAGACCCGTCGGGGTTTTCTGGTCAGCTTCCATAAAGGCCGAGTAACTGTCGATCTGGGAATGAAAACCCTTGCGAATGATGAGTTGTGCTTGCGGTAAATTTAAATCCGGATGCAGTTCGGCATCGCGTGTCCCTTGCACACAATGCTTTGGCCATAAAACCTGAGTGCCATAATCCAGCTGAATACTGTCATAGGCGGCTTTGCCGGGGTGGTTGTCTGCAAAAGAAATATGGTTGTCCGGATGCCAGTCTTGGGTCAGGATAATATGCTTAAAATGCTGCCCCAATAGATTGATATTTGGAATAATCTGGTCAGCATTGGCTACAGCCAGATTGCCTCCCGGGGTAAATCCTCTTTGTACGTCTACGACCAGTAAAGCAACATTATTCTGCATCTGTTTTCATCCATTGAAATCTCGATTTATGCCCAAGCATAGCGCAAAATACCTCAGGATTTTTAGCTCTACGGTTAAAAATGGCATGACTGTGTATTCTCGGCATGTGTATATGAGCAGATCAATAGATTCATTGTTTTTGACAAATATGAGATGAGTTCCGGGCTTGTATCAAGCTGGATCTCTGCAAAAAAAATAAGTTTTAAGATAAAGTGATGAGTCTTTTTAATAATAAAACAGTGTATTTAATTCTTAAATTCTGAAAATAAAAAAGCCTGCAAGAGCAGGCTTTTTTAAATCGTTGAACCTTACACTTTAGTGCGGTTCACCAGGAACAGCATACATAATGCAGAGATGATGATACATGGGATCGCAGCAGTAATGACCCCCGCAGCACCGAAACCTGCTGTCAATAACTGACCGGCAATGACTGGCCCCAGCATGGCACCGATACGGCCAACTGCAGATGCAACACCAATACCAGTACCACGCACTTCTGTCGGATAAACGATACTACCGAAGGCATACAGTACACCCTGACAGCCAATCACGAAGGCACCGGCTAATGCTGCTGCCATATACATCTGGTTCAGCGAGCTTGCACCATTCAGCGCCAGTAGACCTGCCAGAATACCGCCGTACATCAACAGGATCACATAGGCTTTCTTCCAGCGGTCGGTCAGCATACCCAAAATAATCGTACCAATCGTCGCTGTAACCATGAAGTAGAATTGTGCAGTTGAACCATCTTTACGGGTAAAGCCAAGTTCCATAAACAATGATGGCAACCAGCTCAACATGATGTAAACCACCATCAAGGTAAAGAAGTAGCTCACCCAGATACATAGCGTACGTAACAGGTTGTCCGAATTAAACAGGTCCTTGAATGAACCCTGCGGTGCAACAGCAAGCTCTGCAGCCGTTTTATTCTGTGCTTTCAGGTATTCCTTCGATTCAGGCAAAAATAGCATCATCAGCGGAATGGCAAAAATCGGTAACAGGCCACCGAGATAGAAAACATTTTTCCAGTTGGCGCCAAATTCAGTCGCCGCAATTAAAGATAAAATTGCTGCACCAACTGGCATGCCACAGTACATCAAGCCCACTGCACGACCACGATTTTGTGGAGACACAGCTTCAGAGGCGAGTGTGATCAGAATCGGCATTGCGCCGCCCAGACCTGCTCCAGCCAGGAAACGCACTGCCAGCAAGCTGTTAAAGCTATTGACCCAAACCGTACATAAGGTAAATACAGCAAATATTGCTGTTGACCAGATCAAGACTTTCTTACGGCCAATGCGGTCCGCAAATCGACCACCAACCAGTGCACCCGGTAATAAACCCAGAATCCCTGCACTAAAAAACACACCCAACTGGGAACTATCGAGACCAAAATGCTCACGAATACCTGCAGCAGCAATTCCGGCTGCCTGAATATCTAAGCCTTCAATCACCGCAATCAGAAAACAGATCGCGACCGTGACGATAGCATGCTTATTGTCTGATTTTTCCATTGGATTATCCTTGTTCAATCAGCGTTACAAAAGACAGCCATCATCTATGAGCCTGATTGCAGAAATAACTATCAATAAGTTGAACGTTTTGCTTAGATATTCCCAAAGGAGTAGAGGCAGATAAAAATAGGATAAGACCAGATAAAGTCGCAAAAACACTTAATCAGAACACCATAAAGTTCAAGACTTAGAGTTTAAGGCTTATACATCAAGTTAAAAAATTAACCGATAAGAAAAAAAATTCTCAATTTATTGATATTTAAAAAAGATTAGTCTTAGTCGTTTTTGGCTTTATTTGTTTTGGTGCGAGAGTGCGATCAAGATGTAAGAGGTCTCAATTTATCCAATATAACTATTAATCCAAAATTAAAAGGCATAAAAATGGCAGTTTTCAGCTGATCTTTTTGCACAAGCCTTATCATTATTGGCTTCATTTGGGGTAATCTCCTCCATTGTCTAGACTGGAGACATAACTTTGGTCTCAGGATTTTGCTTTATAAATCATCTTATTTATTACTTGATTGTTTCCAAAAGGCTTTGTATAAAGAATTCAGTAGCTTTTACTAAAGCATATTGTTCTTATGCGTTTGATCAGTCATAATTTGCATAAGCAATATTCAATTCAATGCAAATCTATTGAATTTGCTATAAATCAAAATACAAATCCATCCCAATTTATGTTTTCTCATTCCTTTCGGATGGACAAATAGGATAGTTTTTTAAAATGACTCAGCAAGCACAGACCATTCAAGGTTCCATAGTCGCAATCGTCACCCCTATGTTTGAAGATGGCAGCGTAGATTGGAAGGGTCTCGAGAAGCTGGTTGAATGGCACATTGCAGAGGGCACCAACAGTATTGTCGCCGTTGGAACAACAGGCGAAGCCTCTACTCTCAGTATGAGTGAACACACCCAGGTGATCAAAGAAATCATTCGTGTGGCCAACAAACGTATTCCTATTATTGCCGGCACAGGTGCAAACTCGACCCGTGAAGCGATCGAACTGACCCGCGAAGCCAAAGAGCTGGGGGCAGATGCCGCTTTACTGGTGACGCCATATTATAATAAACCGACTCAGGAAGGCTTGTATCAGCACTATAAAGCTATTGCTGAAGCCGTTGATCTTCCACAGATTCTTTATAATGTTCCGGGCCGTACCGGTGTGGATATGGCCAATGAAACCGTGATTCGCCTGGCGGATATTCCACAAATTATCGGTATTAAAGATGCGACTGGCGATGTACCGCGCGGTGCTGAACTGCTGCAAGGCCTTGTCGGTAAAGATATGACTGTTTATTCGGGTGATGATGCAACTGCGTATCAACTGATCGGTCATGGCGCCAAAGGTAATATCTCGGTCACGGCGAACGTGGCTCCGAAAGCCATGAGCGAAGTGTGTGCAGCTGCGATTGCCGGTGATGCAGCCACAGCTGAACAGTTAAATGCTCAGGTTGCAAATTTACACAATATTTTATTTTGCGAATCGAACCCAATTCCTGTGAAATGGGCACTCCATGACATGGGCTTAATTGGTACGGGTATTCGCCTTCCATTAACACCACTTGCAGAACAATATCGCGCTCCGCTTCATGAAGCACTGGTCGAAGCGGGCGTTATCAAATAAAAGAGCACAAGATTATGCAATTACGTTTAGGACTTAGCCTTACACTTTCAGTATTCAGTTTGGCAGGTTGTAGTTCAATGGCCTTTAATAACGGCACTTTAGACTATAAAGAGACTACTACCCTGGAAGCTTTACAATATCCTGAAGGCGCCATGGTTCGTCCTGCAACGCCATTGTATCCTGCTCCAACAGTTGATCCGCTTGCAATTGAACATGCACCGAAGCTTGAAAACCAGCGTGGCAACCGTTTTGCCTTGCCACGCCCACAAGCCCAGACTGAAAACTCAAATACAGCTGATCTAACCGAAACCAATACGGTGGGTCGACCACAGTTGGTCACTGACGGAAATCTTAATCCGCTGCTTAAAATTGAGGGAAATTCTGCTACAATTTGGCAATATACACTTGCCACCCTCAGCAGTCTGAATCATAGCATCGTTGCGCAGAGCAAAAATCGTTATGAAGTCACGATTAAGGTTGATCAGCAGATCTATGTATTAAGATTATCTTCTGTCGGTTCAAGTAATAACCTCGCTGTGTTCAATGCCGATAACAGTTTTGCCGACCGTGAAAAAGCTGCAGAACTGCTCAACCAGATTTACCAAAATTGGCCAGCCTAGACATTTCTAGGCATTTTTTTTGTAAAAGGTTCCCTCATGTTAAAACAAACCTTGCTCTATACTGGTAAAGCGAAATCTGTCTACACCACAGACAGTTCAGACCATCTGATTTTAGTCTTTCGCGATGATGCCTCAGCATTCAATGGCGAAAAAATTGAGCAACTAGATCGTAAAGGCAAGGTGAACAACCGTTTTAACGCCTTCATTATGGAAAAACTGGCAGAAGCGGGAATTGAGACCCACTTTGAAAAGCTATTGACTCCAAATGAAGTGCTGGTAAAAAAACTGGATATGATCCCGGTTGAATGTGTGATCCGTAACTATGCAGCAGGTTCTTTATGCCGCCGCCTGGGTGTGGAAGAAGGCAAGGAACTGACTCCTCCAACATTTGAATTGTTCTTTAAAGATGATGCGCTTGGTGATCCAATGGTCAATGAGTCACAAGCCATTGCTTTAGGTTGGGCAACGGCTGAACAATTGGCGAAAATGAAAGAATTGACTTACCAAGTGAACGACGTGCTTAAAGCATTGTTTGACGCAGGGAATATGATTCTGGTTGATTTTAAGCTTGAATTCGGCGTGTTCCACGACCGTATCGTACTTGGTGATGAATTTTCTCCAGACGGTTGCCGTCTATGGGACAAAGACACCAAGAAAAAACTAGATAAAGACCGTTTCCGTCAAGGTTTAGGCGGCGTAGTTGAAGCCTATGAAGAAGTAGCTGGCCGTTTAGGTATCAATCTAGACAACATCTAATCTGTAAATGCGCAGATTCGAAAAAACCGAGCTTTTTAGCTCGGTTTTTTATTTCCGGCTTTTAATCGGAAAAATAAATTTTTATTATTAAAATGATCGTTTTTACATCAAAAACTACATGCATTAATATTATCACATACCAGGCAAATCAGTGAGTTGACGCACTTTACTCCATATTTTCCGACCAAATTTCTCCTCTACCCTCTAGGATGTTATCTCCCTCAAAAACATCCTACTTTCAGCCCAATTCGCCTTGAATTGGGCTTTTTTTTAATCTGTTCAATTAGTTGGGATACCCAGCTTTATTGCTGCTGTTGTTGCTGTTGCCAACGGCGTTGCTGTAAACGCTCCCCTTCAACTTCACGTTTATTACGTGCTGATTCATACAGTTTGGTATCCTTCAGTTCTGGCGGCATATATTCCTGTAGCACAAAATGCTCAGGATAATTATGCGGATACAGATAATCCACGCCATAGCCCTGCTCTTTCATCAGCTTGGTTGGCGCATTTCTTAAATGCAAAGGCACTGGCAAATTTGAAGTTTTATCTGCGAGTTCCATCGCCTTGTTAATCGCCAGATAGGTACTGTTACTTTTAGCACTGGTCGCCAGATAAACTGCACATTGCCCCAAAATAATCCGGCATTCTGGCATTCCCACGGCCTGCACCGAACGGAAACATTCCCCTGCCAACAGCAAAGCATTCGGATTCGAGTTGCCGATATCTTCGGATGCGGCAATCAACATGCGCCGTGCAATAAACACCGGATCTTCGCCGCCTTTGAGCATGCGTGCCATCCAGTACAAGGCTGCATCCGGATCACTGCCGCGAATCGACTTGATGAAGGCCGACACCAGATCATAGTGCTGCTCACCGGACTTGTCATAACGGGCGATATTCTGCTGTGCGACTTTCACCACGACCGCATTAGTGATGATATTTTCCATATCTGCTTCAAAGGTACTGGCAATCAGATCCAGTAAATTTAGCGCCTTGCGGGCATCTCCTGCCGCGAACTGGATCAGGGCATCAAATTCTTCAATCAGGATATGTCTTTCCTGTAAGAAAGAGTCATTTTGTAAGGCTTGCATCAACAAGGTCTGAATCGATTCAGCACTCAATACATTCAGGCTATACACCTGACAACGTGATAATAAGGCACTATTCACTTCAAAAGACGGGTTTTCGGTGGTGGCGCCAATTAAGGTAATTTTCCCTTTCTCGACCGCATTTAACAGCGCGTCCTGCTGGGATTTATTAAAACGGTGAATTTCATCAATAAATACCACTGGCGTCAGCAAATCACCACCTTCGGCAATGATTTCACGCAGTTCTTTCACGCCGGTATTCAGGGCAGACAGGCTGATAAAAGGCCGGTCTACCGCTTGAGCTAGCAGTAAGGCAATGGTAGTTTTTCCGACTCCGGGAGGTCCCCAGAAAATGATCGAAGGCAGATGCCCCTGATCAATCATCTGACGTAAGGGCGCATGTTCTCCCAGCAAATGTTCCTGCCCGATAATCTGTGTAAGGTCGCGTGGCCGTAAGCGTTCTGGAAGCGGGATATGACTATCTGACATGTTATTATTGGCTCAAACTAAATTCTGATCTCATTCTAACACCAGCAGTTTTGATTCCAAGAATGCAAACATCAAGCATAAAAAATTAATTTATGGAGATATCCTCTATTTTTTTAATTCTGAATGAATTAATCTCTATAAAAGCGAATAATTTGAACATGATTAATTGTGAATTAATTACAGTGTAATTTTCATATTGTTTATTCTAATTAAAAGAAACTTATCTCGCCCCTTGGGCACTTTTGGGTTGTAGTGGTGAATGCATGAAGCATGATAAATTTGAACATGGAGCTGTGAGTCGGTCTAAGCCACTGACGTCATCATCACTGATTGCACCCCACGTTCACTTGTCTGAATCGGTTTTGTTAAAAAATCTGATCGATGCCTTACCGCAACCCTTGTGGGTCAGCAACAAACAACATCTGCAATATTTTAACGATGCCATGACTGATTATCTTGGCATGAACCTGAATGAACAGGGCCATCTGCAATGGCAGAGTTTTATTCATACCGAGGACTTGCAGCTATTTTTAGCGCAGTGGCATGCTGCGCTGGATCAGCATCAGAACTTTGAAACCCAGTGCCGGATTAAACGCAATGATAGCCATTATCGCATGTGTAGCCTGGCGGTAAAATTTCATCATGAAGTTGACCATTTGCTGCAATGGGCAGTTTCCCTGACTGATGTGCATGATTATTTTGAGATCCAGCAGCAACTTTCTCAAATTGTTTCAACCCAAGAAAACATGCTGGATGCCAGTGCAGACTGCATTAACATCATCAGCCCTGAAGGCGAGATTCGGCATAGTAACTCTGGCTGTCTGGCACAAGCCAATCAGACCGCAGAACAAGATCAGGATCATTCATTGTGCTGGCTAAATCGTTTAAGCCCTGAAGCCCGAAAATCCGGGCAGCGTGCTTTAAAACAGGCGGCCCAAGGCTTAAACAGCCGTTTTTCCAGCAAAGTCCAGATCGAAGATCAACCGATCCAATATTGGGATCATCTGCTGACGCCAATTCTGGATCAGCAGAATATTACCCAAAATATCCTCTGTGTATCACGCAATATCAGTCAGCAAAAAATTGCAGAAACCCGTTTAAAAGAAGTGATTAAACGCGATGAATTGACTGGCCTGTATAATCGCAGTACCTTCTATAAAACCTTTAAACAGGTACTGTTAAAAGCCAAACAGCAACAGACCATGGCAGGTTTACTGCTGATTGATCTGGACTATTTCCGGCATATTAATGACACCTTGGGCCATATTGCTGGCGATCATCTGTTACATGTCTTAGGCAAACGCTTCCAGACCTGTTTTGGTCCGAATACCATCATCGCCCGTTTGGGTGGTGATGAATTTGCCGTACTGGTGAAAAATCTGGAAAGTGAAGAGCAACTGCTGGCAACGGCGCAAATGGCCTATGCCCAGCTGGATCAGCCGATCAATTATGTTGGCAATAGCATCAGCAGTGCCATGAGTATTGGCTGTGCCATCTATCCACGTGATGCCTTAAATACTTCTAATTTGCTGAAATGTGCTGATATCGCCTTAAACGACCTGAAAAATAGTGGTCGTGGTGGCATCCGCATGTTCAATCAGGAAATGTGCGGTTCACTGGAAAATATGACCAAGCAGCTGACTCTGGCACGCAAAATTATTCTCGCCGATCAGATCATTCCCTATTACCAACCTAAAGTACGTCTTTCTGATGGTGCAGTGATTGGTTTCGAAGCACTATTACGCTGGCAAGATCAGAATCAGAACATTCAGTTACCTTCCGAAATTTTTGCTGCCTTTCAGGACTATGAGCTGGCCTCACGCATCAGTGAGACCATGCAACTGAAAGTCTTTGCAGATATGAGTCGCTGGCAGGCGCAAGGTCTGGATCTGTTACCGATTTCCATCAATGCTGCACCGGTCGAATTCCTGCGCGATGACTATGCCGAAAAACTGTTGGCACGCCTGTCCAACTTTGATATTCCCGCACATAAAGTTGAACTAGAAATTACCGAGCAGAGCCTATCCGAACATGGTGCCAATTATGTGGTTCGCGCCCTGAACCTGCTGAAACAGGCCGGAATCCAGATTTCGCTGGATGATTTCGGCACTGGACATTCTTCGCTGACCCGCTTGCAGGACTATCCGGTGGGTTGCATCAAGATTGACCGCAACTTTGTAGAACGCATGAACAGTGACCCATCTGCCCTGGCCATTGTCAAAGCCATTACCCAGATTGGCTCCAGTATTGCACTGGATGTTCTGGTCGAAGGAATTGAGAATACAGAACAGCTGGATACCCTGATCCATTGTGACTGTCAGATTGGACAAGGCTTCTATTTCTATCGTCCGATGGCCGGTGCTTCGGCCCAGGCTCTACTCCATCCGGCAGATCAATAAACGAATCACGCAGGCAGATTCAACGCACCCAGCGTACGATATAATCTTCAATGTCGTCTTGATCAATATCTGCTTCACTCAGGCAGCGCCCTGCTGCCGACTTGCGTGCCTGAATCACGCTTTCTCGTGAACCGCTAATCAGATAATGCCAGGATGGCAGGCTTTTGCCCTGCTCTACCCGGCGATAGGCACAACTCGAAGGCAACCAGTGAATCGTTTCCAGCTTCTCTGGCGTGAGCTGAATACAATCAGGCACATACTGCAAGCGATCTGGATAATTGGAGCAACGTGCAGTGCTACAATCCAGCAGCTTACATGCCACTTTGGTATAGGCGACTTCCTGAGTATCTTCATCTTCCAGTTTAATCAGACAACACAACCCACAACCATCACATAAGGCCTCCCACTCGACTTGCGTCAGTTCAGCAAGTGAATAGTTTTTCCAGAATTCGGGACGTAAAGTATCGCTCATGATCGGGCCGGAATATTCAAAAATCAGCTGATTATAACAGCCAGAACCCTGCAGACCTACTGTCTCAAATTTTTATTGTTATCACGTAAACTATTGTTAAATCAGAGACAGTTCATCAACACAACACTAACAGTTGCTGGAATCGTTTATTTCTATACTAAATTTGAAAATAAAAACACATGGAGAATATATATGTTTCGCTGGGCTATTATTTTTGCTGTTATTGCATTAATTGCGAGTCTACTTGGTTTCGGTGGCGTCGCAGGCTTGTCTAAGGATTTTGCGATTATCTTGTTGGTAATTGCGGTGATTCTTGCGATCGTTGGTTTTCTTTCGCGCGGCAAGGTCTAGATTTACGCTAGACCTTTTCAAAGCAAGTGTTAGCTTTCAAAAAAAACAAGAGCCTTCTGGCTCTTGTTTTTTTATGGGTATTTTAATGATCTGTTTTGATCAAAAATACTTCTTTTAAGATGAACTTAAGGCTTTAAATGACGTGGTCTAAAACCTGCCACCAGCAAGGCTGCAACATACGCTACCACACCGACAACACATAAGATCAATACTTCTACCACACGCATCCATTGTGATACATCTGCGTTATACCAACTCAGGGCATAGGCCAGAGCTGCAATCATCACCACATTGGCAAACATGAATTGCAGGAAGATTTTTTTCCAGTGCGAACCAAAACGGAAAATATCACGCTTATGCAGATAATAATAAAGCAAACCGGCATTGACCATCGCTGAACCCGTCGATGCCAGTGCAAGCGCCATATGCTCTGCTTCCCAGTCAATCAGCTTGAAGAAACCAATAAAAATCACGTTCAGAATCGCATTGGCCGCCACAGCCATCAAACCGACACGCACCGGGGTTCTGGTATCCTGCTTTGCATAAAAACCGGGAGCAAAGACTTTAATCAGCATAAAGGCAATCACACCACCGCTCATACATTGCAGCGCCAAAGCCGTCATTTGAGTATCTTCAAAGCTGAACTGGCCACGTTCAAACAGGGCTTGAATAATCGGGGTCGACAGCATAAATAGTGCAACACTGGCGGGTAGGCCTGCCATCACAATAACTTTGGCTGCCCAGTCCATCATGCCACGGAATTTTTCCGGATTTTGCTCGGTATGCCGTGCCGATAACGACGGCAAAATCACGGTACCAATTGCAACACCGATCAGACCCAGCGGCAATTCGGTCATACGCTCGGCACTATACAGCCAGGATACCGAACCGTCCTGCATGAACGAAGCCCAGATGGTATTGAGTAGCAGGTTAATTTGCGTGACAGATACACCAAATAAAGCCGGCAGCATCAACTTCATGATGCGATCGACGCCTTCATGCTTGAAATCAATTTTCGGTGGAATCAGCAGGTTTTTACGCCACAATTCAGGAATCTGGATCGCCAGCTGTAAAATACCGGCAATGATCACTGCCCAGCCCAGCGCCATAATCGGCTCGGCCATATACGGCGTAAGCCAGAGCGCTCCGGCAATCATCGCCGCATTCAGCAAGACCGGTGCAAATGCCGGGGTACTGAAAGAGCCATAACTGTTCAGAATACTGCTGGCAAAAGCTGTTAGTGACATGAACAGCAAATAAGGAATGGTCAGGCGGAACATGTCAGTCGCCAGGGCGAACTTTTCAGGATCGCTATGGAAACCGGGTGCATAGATATACATAATCAATGGCGCAGCAATGATCGCGACCATGGTCAGCGTCGTCATCACCGTCGCCAGACAGCCAAACACCCGGCTAATCAAGATCTGGACTTCGGTATGCGTGCGACTGGTTTTATATTCAGTCAGTACCGGAATAAATGCCTGTGAAAATGCGCCTTCGGCAAATAAACGCCTGAAAAAGTTTGGAATACGAAATGCGACTACGAAGGTATCGAAGTCTTTACCAGCACCAAAGACATTCAGTAAAACAATATCTCGAACCAATCCCAGTACGCGTGACAACATGGTCATCGCACTGACAATGACGGTCGAACGCCAAAGCGCCATCCTCTTCACCTAATGTATAAATTTGTGGTTATTGTAATGAAACTTTTGTCAGAAGTTCATTGCTTAATTTCATCGCTCAAGCGAGCTTGAGGTGTTTTTATAATGCTGTAACTGTGCACGAAAATCAGCCCAGTTAAAATATGGTCCCGGATCGGTCTTGCGGCCCGGTGCAATATCCGAATGTCCGGCAATATGCTGCTGAATCTTGGAATAATGCTGTTGCAGACAGGCCGTGACTTTTACCAAGGCCCGATATTGTTCAGCTGCAAAAGGCAAGTCATCACTGCCTTCCAGTTCGATCCCGATCGAATAATCATTACATTCTTTTTTGCCCAAATAGCTCGAGCGGCCGGCATGCCAGGCACGGTCATTGAAATTAACAAATTGCAGTACTTCTCCCGTTCTTAAAATTAGCAGATGGGTCGACACCTGCATCCCTTCAATGGTTTGAAAATAAGGATGTACGGACCAGTCCAGCTGATTCTGAAAAAACTGTTCAATATAACCACCGCCAAACTGTGAAGGTGGCAGGCTGATATTGTGAATCACCAGCAATTGAATCTCGGTCTGTTCTGGCCGCTGATTAAAATTGGGAGACGGGATTTGACGTGCACCGATTAGTTGCCCGTCCTTGACCTGAAACTCAGCTGCCTGTTGCATAAAACCGTTCTCCCCAAAAATAAAATCTGCAAGATCAGCATTGCAGCCGGCTTCATGCTAAAACTTTCAAGGAGAAATCTCAATTCATCCCAGCAAACTGGATGAAAAATCGCTCATCTTTTATGTAACGGTGCTAAGATAAGGCGCAATTTTCACGGCTTAAAAAAGATACGGAAATACTCATGCGCATATCTCAAGCTTTGCTAGACCAGTCAATTCAGATCAATATTCAACAAGCACTTTCAGAAGATATTGGTGACGGTGATATTACCGCCCTGCTGACTCCTGAAGATGAACAGGCCACTGCCACCATCATTAGCCGTGAAGACATGGTTTTGGCCGGCCAGCCTTGGGTAAATGCCTTGATTCAGGCCTATGATCCAAGTATTGAAGTGAGCTGGCTGAAAAATGATGGCGATCATGTTCAAGCCAATCAAGCATTTTTAAAACTGGCCGGATCTGCACGTAGCTTACTCACCGTGGAGCGCCCTGCGCTAAACTTTGTCCAGACGCTGTCTGCGGTTGCGACTAAAACCGCCCACTATGTCAAACAGTTGCAAGGTTTAAACACCAAATTATTAGATACTCGTAAAACGCTTCCGGGTCTGCGTATCGCACAAAAATATGCCGTGGCCATTGGCGGTGGCCAGAATCACCGTTTGGGCCTGTTTGATGCCTTCTTGATTAAAGAAAATCATATTATGGCAGCGGGTGGGATTGCGCAGGCGATTGCCAAGGCCCATCAAATTGCACCGGGTAAGCCTGTCGAAGTTGAAGTCGAAACCTGGGATGAGCTGAATCAGGCACTCGAAGCCCATGCTGATATTGTGATGCTGGATAATTTCAGTCAGCAGCAGATGATCGACGCGGTGCAACATGTGGCCGGTCGCTGCAAACTGGAAGCCTCAGGCAACATCACGATTGATAATTTACGTGAAGTCGCGAGTACCGGCGTAGATTATATTTCTATGGGTGTATTGACCAAAGATGTCAAAGCCATTGATCTGTCGATGCGTTTCAATGCTTAAGCCTAAATGGGATAGATGACCGTAGAGGGTGCGAAGCACCCTTTTTTTATTTTTAGAAAAATTTTTTGCGTATATTTTGCTCAATTTTCTATCTTAGACCTTAATCATCATCGTCGTCCCGATTACCTCGGCGATCGCGGTCATCATCGTCACCATCACGGTCGTTATATCTTCCGCTATCCTCATCACGATCCTGATTTAATACTGAACGCTCGTCATCTTCACGATTATTGCCCCAGTCACAGGCAGTTAATCCAAACACGCCCAGCAATGAAATTGCACAAAGCCACTGTTTCATGTCGCATTCCTCATTGTGATCTCGCCTGATCCAATATCGGTTTAAAACCGGTTCAGATATAGCCGATTCATGTCGGATTTTTGTCAGGAAGTTTTGTAATGCATTTTTTGGATACAGTTGCAGAGTGAAATTTCAGGCATAAAAAAACGCATCCGGAGATGCGTTTCTCAGCATGGGATGGATTACCAGCCTAAAGCTTCTTGCTGTTTTTTCACCAGTTCCTGGATGCCTTTCTCGGCCATTTCCAGCATGGCATTCGATTGTGCGCGGGTAAATGGTTTGTCTTCTGCAGTACCTTGAATTTCAATAAATTCACCGGCCTGAGTCATCACCACATTCAAATCGGTTTGACAGTTTGAATCTTCTTCATAGCAAAGATCCAGTAAAACTTCATCTTTGAAAATACCAACAGAAACCGCAGCCACCAAACCTTTTAATGGATCATGTTTGATTTTTTTTCTTTCCAGCAAGACGTTCATGGCATCGACCAAGGCCACCGCAGCACCGGTAATCGCTGCAGTACGGGTACCGCCATCGGCCTGAATTACATCACAGTCGATAGTAATGGTATTTTCACCGAGTTTTTTCAGATCGACCATTGAGCGCAGGCTACGACCAATCAGACGCTGAATTTCCTGAGTACGGCCACTCTGTTTGCCACGTGCCGCTTCACGGTCGCTACGGGTATGGGTTGAACGTGGCAACATGCCATATTCAGCCGTCACCCAGCCCTGACCCTGACCTTTGAGGAAACGCGGTACAGAACTATCCACACTGGCGGTGCACAGTACTTTGGTATGACCAAATTCAACCAATACAGAGCCTTCCGCATAACGTGTATAGTTACGGGTAATTTTCACTTCACGTAATTGATCTAATGCTCGCTGGTCGATACGCATAATAAGTCCTGTATGGGTTCAAAATAATTGCGGCTCAGTATAGCAGAAGCCTTTGCCAAGATTAGGCAGCCGGGGGATTGATTTACAAAATCAATGCATCAGCTCGCTACGAGATGTCGAAATTATGCCGATCTGTGCCACTACGATTTAATTTAATTTTTGCTAGACTAAAACTTCCTATAAGGGAAGCCGGTGACAGGAAACCCATTTATGTCCTTACGTGAAGATCGCAAGCAGCAAAGTCATCAGGCATTACTCGATGCGACACTGGCATTCAGCAGTCAGGGCCGCGCTTTCAGCACGATCAGTCTGCGTGAAGTTGCGAATGCAGTCGGACTGGTACCAACGGCGTTCTATCGGCACTTTCAGGATATGAACCAGCTGGGCCTGGAATTGCTGGATCAGGTTGCGATTCATATCAAGGGCGTACTCAATCAGCTGGGACAGGCCTATCTGTATCAGCCAAATACCCGAACCCACACCGGGCTTGAACTCTTTTTTCAGGCCGTCGAATATCATCCTGAACCCTGGATTTTTTTTGTTGCAGAACGTTGGGGCGGTTCGGACGTATTACGTGCCGGAATTGAACGGGAAATTCATTTTCTGGCTGAAGATGTCATGCATGAACTGGCCAAGATGCAATCTACCCGACATATTCAGGCGCCACAGGACTTGCAGGCTCTGGCACAGATGCTGATTGAGCTGTCCCTGAACTGGGCCATGGGCTGGATTCATCTGCAGCATCAGGCTGATCCAGAGCTACGTCGCGCCCAATCCAATGCCTTTAAAACCCAAAGCGTGCTACAGATGCAGCTTTTGCTGCGTGGCATTTTGCACTGGTACCGGAGACCTACCGAAACAGTTGAAACCGTAAGCCCTGTGCTCAATGAAGCGGTCACTCCTCCGGCCTAAATAAAAAAACCTGCATCATGATGCAGGTTTTTTTAGTGATCGTCAGTTCAGACTTATTTGGCTTTACGCTCTTTTTCGATCAGGTAATTCACCACCTGAATGACTTTGGCATCATTACCTTGCACAATATATTTACCATTCACGGTCACTGCCGGAACACCACTGAGCTGATACTGAGCAGCCAGATTTTTAGCTTGGGCAATTTTCGAAGTGATCGGGAAAGATTTATAAGTGCTGTTAAATTTCGCTTCAGAAATACCATAGCGGGTATAGAACTTGGCCAATTGCGCCTGTTCTAAAATTGGACGTTGCTTGTCATGAATATCATGGAATAATTGTAAATGTGCTTTTTGACGCACACCCAATGCTTCAGACACATAATAAGCACGCGCTGCCTGTTCCCAGAGTGGATTCATTGCAGCAGGTGTACGTACGAAACGTACATCTTTTGGTAATTTTTTCAACCAGCCCTGCATATGGGGTTCAAGCGCGAAACAGTGACCACAGCCGTACCAGAAGAATTCACGTACCTCAATTCTGCCCGGTTTTTCGACTTTGACTGGTTTTGCAACCACCTGATAGTCCTGACCTGCCACAAAATTGGCCATAGCATTGCCTGAAAAGGCCAAAACAGATGCGGCAACAGCGCCTAAAAGGAATTTTTTCATTCGGATTATCGTCCTCTAAATCATTATGCTTAGTTTATGTGTTCACTATAAATCAATTATGCCGGTTTCGTTTTCATTCTGTGAACTTTTTTGCTGCTTTTATCGCTTTTTCTGCCAGAATCGCTACACTAAACCATCGGACTGATTTTCAAGGTTTTAAATCAGTTTCTCTGGCCATTCGGCACATACATATTTTTAGCTAATCACGACTGATTGAGGTGACACCGATGTCGCAATTGAATGTTGATCCACAAGAAATTGCCAAGTTTGAAGCATTTGCAGCTATATGGTGGGATCAGCATTCCGAGTTCCGCCCCTTGCACATGATTAATCCACTGCGTTTAAACTGGATTGATGAACATGCCGGAGGCCTGAACGGCAAAAAAGTGCTGGATGTCGGCTGTGGTGGCGGTATTCTGGCCGAAAGCATGGCGCGTCGCGGTGCCGATGTGCTCGGGATTGATATGGGTGCAGCGCCTCTGAACGTAGCACGCATCCATGCCGAACAGGAAGGTGTGAACAATATTGAATATCGTCAGGTGCCGGTTGAGCAACTGGCAGAGGAACAGGCTGGCCAATATGACATCGTGACCTGCATGGAAATGCTAGAGCATGTACCAGACCCGGCATCGATTATTCAGGCCTGTCACAAGCTGGTCAAGCCAGGTGGTCATGTATTCTTCTCGACCATTAACCGCAATCCGAAGTCCTATTTATTTGCCATTATTGGGGCAGAATATGTCTTGCGCATGCTGGCCAAAGGCACCCATGATTACAGCAAATTTATCAAGCCGTCCGAACTGGCACATGACATTCGCAACTCGGGTTTAAAGCTTAAAGACATGACCGGTCTGCACTATAATCCGCTGACCAAGCGTTATTGGCTGGCACCGAATGTTGATGTGAACTATATGGTCTATACCGTGAAAGATAGCGCAGCAGAGACCACAGCATGAAAGCCGTTTTATTTGACCTCGATGGTACCCTGATTGATACCGCTGCCGATTTTATCCGGATTATCCAGCAGATGTGCCATGAAGAAGGCCGTGCACTGGTTGAACCCGAGCTGATTCGTACCCAGGTCTCCGAAGGCGCTCGCGCTATGGTGAAACTGGTTTATCCGGAACTGCAACTGGAAGATCCGGTCTTTCTGCAACACCGTCAGCGCTTTCTGGACATGTATGGCGCAGATATTGCGGTCGATACCGATCTGTTTGATGGCATGTATCCATTACTTGAACAGCTAGAGGAAAATGACATTCCTTGGGGGATTGTGACCAATAAACCGCGCTGGCTCAGTGAGGCTTTACTGCAAGCACTGAATCTGAGTGAACGCTGTGCGGTACTGGTGTGCCCTGAAGATGTCACCCGCACCAAACCTGATCCTGAACCGATGTATCTGGCAGCCAAGCAACTGAATCTTGCCGCAGAAGACTGTATCTATGTCGGAGATCATCCACGAGATATTGATGCCGGCCGTCATGCCCAGATGCCGACCATTCTGGCTGCCTATGGTTATTTGCCGTTGCAATACAAAGACGATTTAAATGCCTGGCAGGCCGACCATATCGTGCATACTGTGCCAGAATTATATCAATTGATTCAGACACTGGTACTGAAGCAGCATACTGCGGTATCTTGAACGCTTAACACTAAATAATAAGAAATGAGGAGGTAGATAATGAAATATTCAGCATATCAACCTCGCCCCGATCTGCTCAAGGATCGTATCATCCTGATCACAGGTGCGGGCGATGGCATTGGACGTGCAGCAGCAATCAGTTATGCCTTGCATGGCGCAACTGTGGTGCTGCATGGGCGTACCTTAAACAAACTCGAAGTCATTTATGATGAAATTGAAAGTTTGGGTGCGCCGCAACCTGCCATCTTGCCGCTACAACTATCAAGTGCTTCAGAACGGGATTATGAGCTTTTGCTCGATACGCTAGACCGTCAGTTTGGTCGTCTGGACGGCATTCTGCACAATGCCGGCATTTTAGGCGAACGGGTTCCCCTGGCGGATTATCCGGTCAACGTCTGGGATGATGTGATGGCGGTCAATCTGCGTGCACCCTTTGTCATGACCCAGGCCCTGCTGCCGCTGTTATCCAAATCTGAACATGCTTCAGTAGTTTTTGCCAGCTCAGGTGTAGGCCGCGAAGCCCGCGAACGCTGGGGTGCCTATTCGGTGTCTAAAATTGCCATTGAAGCGGTAAGCCAGTTATTTGCCAAAGAGCAGGTACATCCAAATATCCGTTATAACTGCATCAATCCCGGAGCAACGCGGACTGCCATGCGCGCCAAGGCCTATCCGAATGAAGATCCGAAAACCCTGCCTACCCCCGATTCAATCATGCCGGCTTATCTGTATTTGATGGGTAATGACAGCCTGCATATGAATGGCCAGAGTATTGACGCACAGGATTAAATTATTCTGTCTGTCATTCAGGGAGCAATTGCTCCCTTTTTATTTCGGTTTTAGTCGTATTCAGCGCATAAATCTTGAGTAAGTTCACCCCGCTCGCATTGAGTTTCATTAAAATAACATCATACTAAGCCCCAATATATTTCACTCGAGTGCATCATGACTGAATTAAACAATATTACGGTGACCCATTTAGACGATGGCATGGTGTCGCTGCTGATTGATCAACAGCCTATTTCAGAAAAATACGGCACCAAGTTTGAAGCCAGTATCGTGGATGACATCAAAGCACTCGAAAATGCTCAGAAACTCAAATTGTTCGAGCAATTTGTATTTTCACATCAGGATCTGAATTTTGAACATGCCTATTATTATGTGACTGGCATTGAAAAATTAGACGACTGTTATCGTCTGGCCAAGCATTTTGTTTATCGCATTAAAATTGAAGGACAACCTGAAATCGAGCATGTCATCAGCAATCAGGGTAAAGCCATGACGGCCGAAGATGTACGTGCCTTTATTCAGGCGCATGTGCAAAAATCACTCAACGATTATACTGACCTGAACTACGCTTATTAAAAGTCAGGTCATTGAATAATCTTGGGCACTTTTCGATAAAGTGCCCTTTTTTTTCTTAAAATCCTGCAAAAAATAACAATAAATCGGATTTACATATTAAATATATAAAATTATACGGTTTTCCAAATCAAACTCATTGAACTATGCTTTCTTGAACCACAGATAGATCAAATCAGGAGCGCAGCATGGCTGACCAAAAACGTAAAATTGAAACGATTCACCGGATTGAACAGTTGCAGTTATCTGAAGCATTGATTGTGGCACTTGATGATGCTCTTCAAGCTGAATCGGTGGCTGAAGCAATCCAGTCCTTGCAGGGTTTGGCAGAACAATGGAATTAATCTCAAACTAAACTGGCAAAATTCTTTGCCGTTTCAGTAAATCATGAACTTTTTTCTTGCTGATTCAATGCTGTTTTTTTGAGCTAAATCATCGATTTTCGCTTGCATGTTGGCCCTTGCTTTGATGAGATAAGGACATAGCTCGATAGGCCACTTTATAGAAGTGATGCCGTCGCCTAAAGTCATGTAAAAACATGACATCATCATAATATCTCTGCATTTGTTATAAAAATTGTGCCTGTTCTTCACAGTTTCTCTGCAATTTTTCCGTACATTAGGCACTGTAGAAGATGAACAATTTAATGAGGGTTCAACATGAAAAAGGTTTTGGTGGCACTGGCAATTTCTTGCAGTACATTCATGCTGAGCAATGTCGTCATCGCTGCCCCTCATTTCAATGATGAATCCCGTATGGATTCACGTCATGGTCATGACAAGAAAAAAGCCCGTGAGTTCCGAGAGGAAGAGCAACAGGATAACCGCCGTATGCGTGAAGAACGTGGGGTGAAACGCCTGCAACAGTTACGCTGGCAGCCGGGTTATGTGATGCCACAGCATTATCGTGGCAATGGCTATAAAGTTGAATACAAAGACCATCGCCTGCCTCGACCTGACCGCAAGCAGCAATGGTATAAAGTCAATAATGACTACATTCTGGTGGATTCTGAAAACAACAGCATTATCCGCATCGTGGGTGACTAGTTCATAAGCGCATTCAAATTTAATCTTCTTTAAGGCCCAACCATGTTTGGGCTTTTCTATTTTACTGGCTGAATTTTTTTATCCGCAAATCTTGCGGCTTATCCAGCTTTTAGACTGCATGACTTATCTACTAAATTTCTTCATGAATTTAACAATTTAACTAAATTGTACTCACGCTTTCTATGTACTTGTTCGCTAATTTAGTCTTATCGAAATTAGATATACATCTTAAGGTGAGAGCCATGAAAAAAGTCTTAACTACAATCGCGTTATCTCTAAGTGCTTTGTTAGCTACTTCTGCAATGGCAGCACCACAGCATGACTCGCGTTATGACTATAATCCACATAAATCGGCACCACACTGGAATGCCAAAGATAGCAAGAAATGGAATGACGACCGTCGCTGGAATGATGACCGCCGTCATAACAACCGTATGGTCAATCCAAGCCGTGACTGGCGCGTAGGACAAACTTTACCTCGTCAATATGACAACAACCGTTTTGAAGTGAGTGATCGCGAAGCACGCCGTTTACCAAATACCGGTCGTTTCCAGCAATGGTACAAAGTCAACAATGACTACGTTCTGGTGAATGAACGTACCAACAAAATTGTACGCATCATGAACTAAGCTTTCTCCATTACTGCTCGTCTTGCAGACACCTGAAGGGGACTTCAGGTGTTTTTTTATATCTGCGCTTCCACTTGCGTTTTTTTTCATTAGAATCAAAGCTGGATCTTCAATCATTGAAATGGGCTCAGCATGACTTCAGCAGAAACGTCACAAAGCACAACCTTGCAATATGTGCACTGGTTTCGCCATTCTGCGCCTTATATCAATGCGCACCGCAACAAAACCTTTGTAATCATGTTTGATGGCGAAGCCGTCTTAAATGATAACTTTCAGCATATTATTCACGATATTGCTTTATTACATTCTTTGGGCATTCGGCTGATTCTGGTACATGGTGCACGTCCGCAAATTAACCAGAATCTGTCTCAAAGCCAGATTACGACGCCTTTTTACCAGCAGCGTCGGGTCACCACACGTGAATCTTTAAGCTGCGTGATGAATGCCGTCGGTTCGATCCGCCTGCAAATTGAAGCACTGCTGTCGATGGGACTGGCCAACTCGCCGATGTATGGCGCCCGGATTGATACCGTTTCAGGAAATTTTGTCACTGCCAAGCCGTATGGCATTCGCGACGGTATCGATTTCCAGCTGACCGGTGAAGTTCGTGCGGTCGATACTGACGCGATTCAGCGTCATCTGGATAGCCATAATATTGTGATGCTTGGCCCGACCGGTTATTCCACTACCGGAGAAGTCTTTAATCTGCTGGCTGAAGAAGTCGCGACCAAAACTGCGATTCGCCTCAAGGCAGATAAACTGATTTTTCTCGGTAAGCAGCATGGCCTGATGGACAGTAATGGCCAGCTCAAACGTGAAGTGACCCCACAACAGCTGGATGATTTTATTCCGATAGAACAAGATGCACTGGAAAGAGGACTACAATTGAAAGCCGCACAGGAAGCCTCAATGAACGGCGTACATCGGGTGCATCTGATTTCTTATGCCTATGATGGTGCCCTGCTGGAAGAACTGTTCACCCGCGATGGTTCCGGCACTCTGGTCACCGATGCACATTATGAAGAAGTGCGGATGGCCGATATTCAGGATGTAGGGGGTCTGATCGGTTTGCTGCGTCCACTGGAAGAAGAAGGCATTCTGGTCTATCGTTCGCGTGAACGTCTGGAAAATGAAATCAACCAGTTTGCCGTAATCGAACGGGACGGCATGATCCTGGCCTGTGCCGCCCTCTATCCGATTCCGACCACTGGTGATGAGTTGCGTTCTGCAGAAATTGCCTGTGTTGCGGTACATCCAAGTTATCGCAAGTCTAATCGGGGTAGCCAGATTCTGCATTATCTTGAAGAAAAAGCCAAAAGCATGCAGATTCAGCAGCTGTTTATTCTAACCACCCGCACCGCGCACTGGTTTCTGGAACAGGGCTTTGAACCGGCTTCAGTCGATGATCTGCCGGATGCCCGTCAGGCTTTTTATAATTATCAACGTAATTCAATTGTTTGCAAAAAGTCACTTTAAAGTGGCTTTTACTTTCAGTGCTTTAGCTTAATTTTAGATAAAGATATCTGGCAATCTCGATTTAAATTTTAAAATTCTATTACTCGTTTTTAGCTAAACATATCAACAGATCAGATTTAAAAAAATAACTATAAATTTCATAAGTTTGATTAATTTAAATATTAAATCTTCATTTTTATATAAATCACTTTTTCGCATAAGTTTTGCGCTTTTTTATTTATCTTTTTTCTTCATTAGAAATTCCTGAATAGTTATTTTTTTAGAAAAACAAAAACGATTAGCGTGTGTCTAAGTTTTCATTCACTAGTTTTTCACTTTCGGGAGTTTTGATTCATGCGCCAATCTCATGTTCAGTTTTTAGCAAAGACTGCAGTACTTGGTACTGCGATGGTGGGTGTCATGATGCTTTCAGGCTGCTCGAAAAAAGAAGAGACCATTACCCTGAATATCGGTTTCCAAAAATACGGCGTATTACCTATTTTAAAAGAACGCGGTACGCTGGAAACCAGCTTAAAACAGCAAGGGGTCAATGTGAAATGGGTAGAATTTCCGGCTGGCCCGCAATTGCTTGAAGGCCTGAATGTCGGCAGCATCTCTTTTGGTGAAGCCGGTGAAGCACCGCCGATTTTTGCCCAGGCGGCCAACTCAAATCTGGTCTATGTGGCCAATCAGCCGCAAGCACCTAAGGCCGAAGCCCTGATTGTACCGAAAGATTCACCAATCCAGTCTATTCAGGATCTGAAAGGCAAACGGGTAGCCCTGAACAAAGGTTCAAATGTGCATTACCTGCTGTTGAAAGTTCTGGAAGCCAACAAGCTGACACTCGGTGATATTGAAGTGATTTATCTACCACCTTCCGATGCACGTGCTGCATTTGAACGTGGTGCAGTTGATGCCTGGGTCATCTGGGATCCGTTCTTTGCAGCTGCTGAACATCAGATTGGTGCACGTGTCATTGCCAGCGGTGAAAATGTGGTGAGCAACCACCAATTCTATCTGGCAGATCGCAAGTTCGCAGAAAGCCATCCTCAGGTGGTACAGGCGGTTGTCAATGAACTAAACCTGACCACGGACTGGGTCGCAAAAAATCAGGACGCTGCCGCTCAGCTCCTGCAAAAACCGACAGGTCTAGCCGTCGATGTCTTAAAAACCTCTATTTCACGCATGGGCTTCGGTGTTAAACCCCTCACGACTGACGTGATTCAAAAACAGCAACAGGTCGCCGATGCGTTTTATGCGCAGCAGCTGATTCCACAAAAGCTGAATATTGATGCAGCAATTATTAAATAACAGCAGAATAATTCGAGAATAAAGATGAGTCATTTAAAAACAGTTTCTTATATCAGTTTAGCGTTATTGAGCTTTAGTCTGACTGGCTGTCAGAAACAGGAAGCACAGCAAAAGACTGCTGCAGACACCAAAGCAACACAACCGGTAAAAACCATTGCGATTGGCTTTCAGAAATCAGCCTTGAATCTGCTGGTGGCACGCGATGAAAAGCTATTAGAACAACAATTCCCGAATGCCAAAATTGAATGGAAAGAGTTTCCGGCAGGTCCACAAATGCTGGAAGCCTTAGCGGTCGGTGCAGTGGATTATGGCTATGTGGGAAATACTCCGCCTATTTTTGCACAGGCGGCAGACAAAGCCCTGAGCTACGTGGCCTTTGAAAAAGTGGCGGGAAATTCTTTGGCCGTGGTCGTGCCGAAAGACAGTGCCATTCAAAATATTCAACAATTGAAAGGAAAACGGATCGCGGTGCAGAAAGGTTCAAGTGCCCATGAACTTCTGGCCAAAACCCTGGAAAAAGCCGGATTAAGCTGGTCAGAGATTCAAGCCGTCTGGCTTCCCCCTGCGGATGCACGTGCTGCTTTTGACAAAAAAGCCATTGATGCCTGGACAATCTGGGATCCCTTCCTGGGTGCAGCCGAGTTCGACAGCAAGGTTAAGGTGCTGATTGAATCTAGTGACTTTCCACAAACCTACTCCTTTTATATCGGCAATCCCGAATTTATTCAGAAGCATCCGGATAGCCCCGGGAAGTTTATCCAGGCTTTAAATGCATCTGACCAGTGGATTCTTAAAAACCAGGCTGTAGCTCTAGATATTTATCAGAAAAGTACCGGTCTGAAACCGGATGTAGCGAAGATTGCATTTGAGCGTCGTCTTAAACCTTCGCCGGTACAACCATTAACGACGGAAGTGATCAAAGCCCAACAGAATATTGCCGATCTCTTCCAGCAGGTTCAACTGATTCCCAAAACCATCAGCGTCCAGCAACAGATCTGGTCGCCAGCGGCCACACATTGATGAGCAAACAAGATCATTTAATTTAAGGAATATTATATGAAAATTTTCTGGTTTATCCCCACTCATGGCGACAGTCGTTACTTAGGCACCAGCAAGGGCGCACGTGTTGTAGATCATGCCTACATGAAGCAGATTGCCGTTGCCGTGGATAATCTTGGTTATGAAGGTGTCCTGATTCCGACTGGCCGTTCTTGTGAAGATCCATGGTTAACTGCAGCCAGCCTGATTGATGCGACCAAAAAATTAAAATTCCTGGTGGCATTGCGTCCAGGCGTGACCACGCCGGCACTGGCTGCACGTATGGCCGCGACCTTTGACCGCTTGTCTAATGGCCGAGTACTGCTGAATCTGGTGACTGGCGGTGACGAGCAGGAGCTAAAAGGTGATGGCGTCTATGAAGATCACACAACCCGTTATAAAACGGCGACCGAATACACCACCATCTGGCGTGAAATTTTAAAACGCTCACATACCGGTGAAAGCTTTAGTTTCCATGGCGAACGCTTAAGTGTCGATGATGCAAAATTGCTGTATCCACCCATTCAGCAGCCGCATCCGCCTTTATGGTTTGGTGGCTCATCGGATGATGCCATTGAGCTGGCCACGGATCAGGTCGATACTTACTTGACCTGGGGCGAGCCACCGGCAGCAGTCAAAGAAAAAATTGCAGTGGTAAAAGCCAAGGCTGCAGCTAAAGGTCGTGAACTGAATTACGGGATCCGTTTACACGTGATCGTACGCGAAACCAATGAGCAGGCCTGGGCGGCGGCTGAAGAACTGATTCAATATGTGGATGATGCCACTATCGCTGCAGCCCAAGCCAAGTTCAAATCCATGGACTCGGTCGGTCAGCGCCGTATGGCAGAACTGCACAATGGCGATCGCAGCAAACTCGAAGTTTCTCCAAACCTCTGGGCAGGTGTGGGTCTGGTTCGTGGTGGTGCAGGTACGGCACTGGTCGGCGATCCGGAAACTGTCGCTGCACGTATCCAGGAATATGCCGATCTGGGGATCAGCACCTTTATTTTCTCAGGCTATCCACATCTGGAAGAATCCATCCGTTTTGCAGAACTGGTATTCCCTTTACTTCCACTGGAAACCCAGCAAAAACTCACTCAACCAAACTTGACCGGTCCATTTGGTGAAATCGTGGCGAACAACTACACACCGGACGAGAACAAGCAGGCTGAGAAAATTAAGGAGTCTGCTTAATGTCAAAAGTCGTTTCCGTTGAAACCCTGACCCCAAAGCAGGTTTCACGTGGAACAATTCTGGGGCAGCATCTGCTGCCCTGGCTGGTTCCAATTTTTTTGATTGCGATTTGGCAGATTACCTCTAGTACAGGCCTGCTGGAAAGCCGGATTCTGCCTGCACCTAGTGCGGTAGTTTTGGCCTTCTGGAATTTGCTACTCAGCGGTGAACTGTGGATGCATGTGCAAGTCAGTGCGGGGCGTGCTATTAGTGGCTTATTGGTGGGGGGTGGTTTGGGCCTATTGCTGGGCCTGTTAAATGGTTCATCCAGAACTGCCTCTACCCTGCTCGATACCACCTTGCAGATGATCCGCAATATTCCTGCACTGGCACTCATTCCCCTAGTCATCTTATGGTTCGGGATTGATGAATCTGCCAAATTGTTTCTGGTGGCGATTGGGGTATTTTTCCCGATTTATATCAATACCTATCATGGGATTCGTTCCGTCGATCCGCAATTGATCGAGATGGGCAAAAGCTATGGCTTAACTCGCTGGCAACTGTATAAAGAAATTATTCTGCCGGGTGCGATGCCGTCAATTCTGGTCGGACTGCGTTTTTCTCTAGGTCTGGTCTGGGTATTGTTAATCGTTGCCGAAACTATTTCTGCTCAGTCTGGTATTGGTTATATGACCATGAATGCACGTGAATTTTTGCAAACTGATGTGGTCTTGGTGGGTATTTTACTGTATGCCCTGCTCGGCAAACTGGCCGATGTTCTGGCCGTGGCCTTAGAGCGATTCCTGCTGCGCTGGCATGCCGGCTATCAAAAATAAAGAATAAATGAGGAGCATGTGATGACTGATCTCAGTTTAGGGCGTCATGCCAATGACCCGATTGCACCACTCGAACCACCTACAGCAGAGATCAATCCTGCTGCAGTGATTGGTGCCGAAATTATCATTGAACAGCTGCATAAGTTTTATGGTTCGGTCAAAGTTCTGGAAGATCTGGACCTGCATATCCAACCTAGTGAATTTCTGGCAATTGTCGGTCGCAGCGGTTGTGGTAAAAGTACCTTATTGCGCCTGATTGCCGACTTGGAACAGCAAAGCTACGGCGAAATCAAATTCAAATCAGCCCGGCATATCCGTGAAGGCATTACTGCAGATGATATCCGGGTGATGTTTCAGGATCCTCGCCTGCTGCCTTGGCGCAGTATCGAACAGAATGTGCAACTTGGTTTACCGAAGGAGCAGCATGCCAAAGCCTCTCAAATGCTGAAAAAGGTCGGACTCAAAGAAAAAGCCGGACTGTGGCCTTCACAGCTTTCCGGAGGACAACGGCAACGTACCGCCTTAGCGCGAGCATTATCGCATCAGCCGCGTATTCTGCTGCTGGATGAACCGCTCGGTGCTCTGGATGCCCTAACACGTCTGGAAATGCAAAACCTGATTGAGCGCCTCTGGACCGAACAAGGCTTTACCGCCATTCTGGTCACGCACGATGTCAGTGAAGCCGTGCAACTGGCAGACCGGATTATCTTGCTGGACAAAGGCCATATTGCCAAAGAGTTTAGAGTCAATTTGCCACGTCCCCGGCAAAAAAGTGTGACATTTGCAGAACTGGAACATCAGGTCTTGCAGGCAGTTTTAGCGACCTGAATACCCACTCCAACCCAAAATCGCACATGGTTTTGGGTCTTATTCTTATAAAAAATACTTTTATCTCAATGAGAAGACATTTTTATCAGTTTCATTTCAACATTATTCTTCTCTTGCATTGATGAAGAAAAAAAATGAATAAATGAAGTATTTTCAGAAACTTGAATTTTTCTCCCGGTGTAGATGCATTTAGCCTGTTTTAAATATTGATCTAGAGAATAAATCATCATTATTCAAAAAATTAGCCTGTGACTGTGTGCACAAATCTGATGATTTGCCGTACAATTGAGGATTCCCTTTTTCATTGTTTTTTATATTTGCTAATGGAACAAAAAAAGAGTACTCAAAAACGCAATCAGCTGCTAAATGCTGCACTAGACGTATTTTCCCTATATGGTTTTAATGGGGCAAGTCTGGATGAAATCGCACAAATTGCAGAAATGCATAAGTCGAATATTTTCTATTATTATGAAAATAAAGAAGCCCTGTATGTCGAGGTATTAACCACCGTTCTACAAAAATGGCTGGCGCCTTTACAAACCTTGGAAGCTGAACTTGAGCCTGAAGAAGCGATCACCAATTATTTGATGCAAAAAATTGAAGTGTCGCGTACCCAGCCTAAAGCATCACGTTTATTTGCTTTGGAGGTGATTCAAGGTGCACCGCATATTCTGGAAATTTTAAAAGGTCCGCTAAAAAAACTGGTCAAGCGTAAAGCCAAAGTGATTTCCAACTGGCAGGAGCAAGGCAAGATTTCTGCAGATATTGATCCTGAGTTACTGATTCTGAATATTTGGGCGATTACCCAGAACTATGCAGACTTTGCGACCCAAATGGAAATGGTCACGGGTAAAACCTTGCGTAACCGCAGCATGCAGCAACGCATTATCCAGCATACGGTACATATGATGTTATACGGCGTGATTCCACGCACGGATAAATAAGCAAGCGCTTCTGATTGGCACACGACCATAGCTGCTATGGTCGCCGAGCAAACTTGACCCTCCTATTTATTTTACCATTTGATATAAATCTAATAATTTTTTCGCACCCAATAACAGATTTTCTTCCCAATCCAGATGCGCAGTCTCATTAGCTCCATCAGTAATGTATTTCACTGAAATCAGCCGAACGCCCAGCTTTTTACAGACTTTGGCCAAGGCATAGCCTTCCATATCGACCAGATTACACGCCACTTTTGAAATACCGGTTTCAAAGCTATCGCCTGTCCCACAAATTCCTTTCGGCAAATGGTCAAAGAAAGAATCCAGCTCAATCGCACCCGGGAAATGCTGATCCATCGGGGTCATGCCGATCTCAAAGCCAAGGGGCGACACATCCATATCACGCTGTACAAATTGCGTGACTTCGACCAGTTCATGCGCATTAAAATGCGAACTTCCCGCGCTGCCCAAATTCAATAAGGTACTGCAACCGGTGTTCTGAATCACCTCAAAAGCTTTAAAAGCCGCATTGACTTTACCAATCCCGCTGTAATGTACCTGAATGCCTTCTGCTTCAAACAAGCCTTTGGATTCATTGGGTAGAGCCATGATGAGCGCCAGATCGGACATTCGAAACACCTGATATCAAGAAAAACCCTGACATTAGAAAACAAAACCGGCTGAATGAAAAGCATCAGTGCTCTGATCAAACATACTTAGTGCGTAGAAAAACCAGCCGGCTCAATTCCAAGGAAGGTGAATTTTCAAGAAAAATATTGCATAAAAACACAACAGCAAGACGAAAGCGCGAGATTATGGCAATATATAGCCTCTCGATATTTCTAAGCACTTGATTTGCCCATGCAGCTGCTCCGTCTAAATGCTTTAGCCTCTCATTCTGAATTACCCAAAACTGCCGTGACCATCGGTAATTTTGACGGCGTGCATTTAGGCCATCAGGCGATGATCCGTCAGCTGAAACAGGTGGCCAAAGCACAGGGTTTAAAATCTGTAGTGATGATTTTCGAGCCGCAACCGCTTGAATACTTTCAGGGTTATGAGGCCCCACCGCGTATTTCATCATTGCGTGAAAAAGTTGAATACCTGACTGAGCTGGGTGTGGACTATATCGCGGTGGCGAAATTTGACCATACTTTTCGCAGCCTGACTGCAGAAGCCTTTGCCGACATTTTAAAAGAAAAACTCAATGCCCGGCATCTGGTCTTGGGCGATGATTTTCACTTTGGTAAAAACCGCCAAGGCAACAGCGAATTCTTGCGCAATTACGGCTTTGAAGTGACCAATTTAAATACCATTGCGCTAGATGGTGAACGCGTCAGTTCCACCCGGATTCGCCAGACGCTACAAGCCGGTGATTTAGCCTTGGCCGCACAATTGCTGGGGCGTCCCTATAGCATTACCGGGCGGGTGCAATATGGTGATCAGATTGGTCGAACTATTGATTTCCCCACCATTAATGTACGGCTCAACCGCCATAAGCCCTGCCTGAAGGGAATTTACGGAGTTGAGGTCATTTGCGAAACCCAATCCTTAAAAGACAAAGTAAAAGCCGACTCTGCAACGCAAACAGGCATTGTGGGTTATGACCCGACTGCCCTGTTTGGGGCCGGTCATGTCGGCACACGTCCAGCCATCAAACAAGCACATCCAGAGTGGCGATTAGAAGTACATTTTCCAGATGTTTCTGCTAATCTGTATGGCCTGTTGATGCGGGTGACGTTCTTAAACTATTTACATGGCGAAAAGGACTATCCTTCGCTTGAAGCGCTAAAAGCCGGAATTGATGATGATGTCGAGAAACTGCTTGAGTTTCGTCGAAATCACCCCACATTTCCCTTTTAATATCCCATATTTTTATTGTAAAACGTGTCAGTAACATAACTGATTAGATTGGAAGACGACTTGCATGAGCGATAAGCAAACTCCTGAAAATGCAGTGGACTATAAAGCCACGCTAAACCTCCCAGGTACTGACTTTGCAATGAAAGCAAATTTGGCAGTACGTGAAGCGAAATGGTTAGAAGAGTGGTATGCCGACAACATTTATCAGCAGATTCGTGAATCGCGTATTGGCAAGAAAAAATACGTGCTTCATGACGGCCCTCCTTATGCCAATGGTCAAATCCATTTGGGCCATGCGGTCAACAAAGTACTCAAAGACATCATTATCAAAAGCCGTGTCATGGATGGCTTTGATGCACCGTATGTACCGGGCTGGGACTGTCACGGTTTGCCAATCGAACTCAAAGTCGAAGAAAAAGTCGGCAAAGTCGGCGTGAAGGTAGATGCGTCTACCTTCCGTAAAGCCTGCCGTGAATATGCCTACACCCAAGTTGAACTTCAAAAGAAAGACTTCGTACGTATGGGCGTATTCGGTGATTGGGACAATCCTTACCTCACGATGAACTTCAAACAAGAAGCCGACATCGTACGTTCACTGGGTGCAATCGCAAAAGCAGGTCATATCGAGCCAGGTCTGAAACCAGTCAACTGGTGTCTGGACTGTGGTTCATCATTGGCTGAAGCTGAAGTTGAATATGAAGATAAAAAATCCGACGCGATTGATGTTGGTTTTACCGTTGTTGATTTAGCTGATTTATCTGCTCGTTTAGGCGTAGAGGTTGCTGATCGTACTGACATCGTGATCTGGACCACCACACCTTGGACCATGCCTGCTAACCAGGCGGTTGCACTGCATGCTGAGCTTGAATACCAATTGGTTAAAGCAACAGCGGAAGATAAAGCTGCACAAAACTTTATCTTGGCGAAATCATTGGTTGAGTCTGCGACTCAGCGTTATGGCTTTACTGCATTTGAAGTACTTGCTGAATTCACAGGTGCAAAACTTGAGAATTTAGTTCTCCAACATCCGCTCATTGCTGAACGCCAAGTGCCTGTGATTTTGGGTGAACACGTCACCGATGCTAGCGGTACAGGTGCTGTACATACTGCACCGGGTCACGGTGTGGACGACTATAAAGTTGGCTTACAGTACAACTTGAAAGTTGAAAACCCAGTCGGTGGTAATGGTGTGTATTTACCAACGTCGCCAATCTTCCCAGGCGAGCACATCTACAAAGCCAATCCAAAAATTATTGCAGCATTAACTGAAGCGACCAAGCTTTGGGCACATGTAGTGATCAAGCATAGCTACCCGCATTGCTGGCGCCATAAAACCCCGATTATCTTCCGTGCGACCCCACAATGGTTCATCAGCATGGATGCCAAAGGTCTGCGTCAGAATGCACTGAATGCGATTGAAAACGAGATCAGCTTCGTACCGGATTGGGGTAAAAACCGTATTCAAGCGATGATCGAAGGTCGTCCGGACTGGTGTATCTCACGTCAACGTACTTGGGGCGTGCCAATTCCATTCTTCGTACATAAAGACACCAATGAATTGCACCCACGTACACCTGAACTGATCGAAGAAGTCGCGAAACTGATCGAGCAGGAAGGCATTGATGGCTGGTACAACCGTGATGCATCTGAGTTTATCGGTGCGGATGCTGAACAATACAACGCTGTTCGTGACACGCTAGACGTTTGGTTCGACTCAGGTACAACGCACTATGCAGTACTGCGTGAACGTGAAGAACTGACTGATCCTGCTGATTTATATCTGGAAGGTTCAGACCAACACCGTGGCTGGTTCCAGTCGTCGTTATTGACCTCGATTGCGATTAACGAACGTGCGCCATATAAAGGTCTATTGACCCACGGTTTCGTGGTCGATGAAAAAGGTCGCAAGATGTCCAAGTCGATCGGTAACGTGATCACACCACAAGACATCATTAAAGATATGGGTGCAGATGGCTTACGCTTCTGGATCGCATCAGCGGACTACCGTTATGAAATGACCGCGGGTAAAGAAATTTTTAGCCGTGCCTCTGATGGTTACCGTCGTATCCGTAACACGCTTCGTTTCTTATTGGCGAACTTGAATGGTTTCAAACCATCAACAGATGCCCTGCCTGTAGATCAATTGATCGCGCTTGATCAATACATCTTGCAACGTGCATCTGAAGTGCAAGAAACCATTAAAAAAGCATACGAAGATATGAACTTCCATATCGTCACCACTGCTTTAACGAATTTCTGTATCAATGACTTAGGTGGTTTTTACTTAGACATCATCAAAGACCGTCAATACACCACGAAAGCGGATTCGCAAGCACGTCATTCTGCACAAACTGCGTTGTATCACTTGGTACAAGCATTCGTGCGTTGGATGTCACCAATCCTGAGCTTTACTGCACAAGAAGCTTGGCCGTTAATTCCTGAGCAATCAGAGAAATACGTGTTCACGGCTGAATGGTATGACATTCCTGTGGCTTCAACTGCAAATGTAGTATCTGAAGCTGAATGGCAAACGCTCATTGCTGTGAAATCTGCAGTAAACAAATTCATTGAAACTGCACGTACAGCAAAAACTGTCGGTTCTAACTTGTCTGCCAAAGTTGAACTTTGGGCAAATGCTGAATTAAAAGCAGTGCTAGATAAGTTAAGTGATGAGCTTCGTTTCGTACTGATCACATCGCAAGTGATCGTCAATGAGTTTGATGCAGCACAAGGTGAAGCGTCTGATCTTGAAGGCTTGAATGTGAAAGTTTCAGCAGCGGATGGCGAAAAATGCGTACGTTGCTGGCATGTATTACCAGATGTAAATACACATTCTGCACATCCTGGTCTATGCGGTCGTTGTATTATCAACCTTCCTACAGGCCAAGGCGAAGAGAGAAAATATGCCTAATACCCACACCAAAAAGGGCTTATTCCAGTTCTATCCACATAATTTATGGTGGGTTGGACTGGCCATTCTGGCGATCATTCTGGATCAATGGACCAAATGGATTGCAGTGACAAATCTGAACTATGCAGATCCTGTTCCTGTGCTGCCCTTTTTAAATTGGACACTGCTACATAACTATGGCGCTGCCTTTAGTTTTCTGTCCGATGCCGGTGGTTGGCAACGCTATTTCTTTACTTCACTGGCAGGTTTAGTGTCTGTGATCTTTGTGTTTTGGCTGATGCGTATGCCAAAAGACATGAAAATTTTACCGCTGGCGATTGCCCTGATTTTGGGTGGTGCTATCGGTAATTTAATCGACCGGGTCAGCCTCGGCTATGTGGTCGATTTTATTCATGTGTATTACCAGAACAGCCACTTCCCTGCGTTCAATATTGCAGACAGTGCCATTACTGTGGGCACTATTCTGATGCTGATTGATACCTTTTTCTTAGAAAAACATCGAATTCAACAGGCGAAAGCACAACATGACTGATTTTATTCATCCTAACGAAGAAACGCGGGTTGCAGACGGTTCTAAAGTCGAGCTGCACTTTTCTGTCGCAATCGAAAATGGCGTGGAAATTGACAATACCCGTAGCCGTGAAGAACCGGTCAGCCTGGTGATTGGCGATGGTAATTTACTGCCTGGTTTTGAAAAAGCACTGTTTGGTTTACGTGCCGGTGACCGTCGTACGGTGAGCCTGCCTCCAGAAGATGCTTTTGGTCCTTGGAATCCGGAAAACATCCAGAAATTTGATACGGTGAAGTTTGGAGAACGTCCGATCGAAGGTCACATGATCGAGTTTGAAGACAAAGCCAAAGCCACCTTGTATGGCGTGGTGAGATCGGTGAATGATGATATTACTGAAGTGGACTTTAACCATCCATTGGCAGGCAAAAACATTACCTTTGAAGTGGAAATCTTCAAAGTGACACCTGCGGGTCAGCAAGGCATTAAACTGATGTAAGACATCAGCTAATTAACTGATTTTAAAAAAGCTCCTTCGGGAGCTTTTTTATTTTCCGGATACAAATCATCTCTAGTCACCTCTCTGAAATCTGATTAATTTAATTTGATAATCAGACCCGAAGAAAGGATGAAACATGAAAATTTATATTGTGGTTGGGAGTGTGCGTGAAGGACGTACCGCGATTAAAGTGGCGCACTGGGTACTGCAGGAAATTAAAAGTTATTCCTTTAGCACTTTGGAAACTGAAATTGTCGATCTAAAAGAATGGGATCTTCCGCTATTTTCTGGTGCCCATCCTCCATTGACCGGGATTTATGATCAGCCCAAACAGCAAGACTGGGCCGACAAGATTGCGCTTGGCGATGCCTTTATTTTTGTCACGCCTGAATACAATCATGGCTATAGCCCTGCCCTGAAAAATGCCCTGGATTATCTCGGCAAGGAATGGCAAGGCAAACCGGCAGCTTATATTGGTTATGGTGCGACCAACGGCTCACGTTCAATTGACCAGATTCGTCAAGTCGGCACTCAACTAGGACTGGTGGATACCAATGCCGTGATCGAAATCCGTGACATCTTTGCGCGCAACAAAGATTATTCCTTCCAAGGCAATGAATTTGATAATAAAAACTTAAAAGCTGTGGTGGATAGACTGATTCAATATGTCAGTGCTTAATGAATGGACGACAGCCCTGTACGTTTTAGCCTACATGCAGCGCAGAGTTTAGCCGCTATGCGGTCGTTTTATGCGAGGCTATAGTCAGTACATAGACAGACAGGAAGTCTGCTCAGCGATACGACAACAATAAAAAGCGCCAATCAACAGGACGTTGACAGATTAGACAGGAGTCAGATCTGAGAAGCAAATCCAGAAAAGCCTCGACAGGATGTTGAGGCTTTTCTGTTTAAACTTTAGATTTAACGTGACTACTGATCTGGATGCATCAGACATCAACCTTAAACCCGAGATCAACATCACAGGCGGCTTGTCCTCCTCGAATCCCCCAATTTTCCAATGCACTTTCTCTCAGATGAATCAGAATATGATCTGCAGGAATACCGATTTCCCCCGAGACTTTTGACCATCTGCTGATACAAGGTGCGCTTGGTCTCCAGACTGCGGCCAGCAAACCAGTCAATACTGATCAAGGTAAAATATCAGGCTGAGCTAAATGACCCATATACTGAAAACAATGCGCTTCATGCATGACCAGACGAATATTACGATCATATTCAGGCAGCTGAAAGGTAGTTTTCACACAATGAAATATGTTGTTGAGCAATTGTTCCTCAACTGCTTGAGGATATTGTCGCCGAACTTCAATTTGAATCGTAGGCATAGGAGTTTCCTTTTTATTATTTTATGGACGTTCTTATTTATATCAGTTGATGCATATCAAAAGAGTATTCTCTCGCTAACATATAGCAAAATCACCATCCCTATTTGTAATTTGATCGGATAATCATTTTGAAACAGTATTTTTGAATTTATCTTTTTAAAATTCGGCTGTCGGCTTTGACCTACAATCCATGCAGTTAAACTGCCCTATTGCGTTGTATCGCTTCAGGCTATATTCAGATCATACCAAGACAGGAAGTCTTGTAAGAAAAATAAAAAAAATCACGTAGCAGGATGCTGATCACAGACATTATACCTTTAACAGAATATGAAAAGGCCTTCACAGGATGTAGAGGCCTTTTTCTTTCATGCCAGCATCAGCTTAAAAAGATTTTTATCCAGATGGTCAGCTTATTCAATATTTCATATTTAGATAAGCAACCTAAAAGCAGATGATTAAGGTGCTGTCATTTTTAACAAACCTGCTCGCGGACCATCTTGAATCACCCACAGTGAACCATCCTGTGCCTGAGCAACCCCGCGAATCCGCTCTTTCATATCCAGACGTTGAACTTCTTTCACTGGAACCTGGGTGGTATCCACAATCACAATCGCCTTAGAAGACAGACCGGTAGCAATCGCTTTATTTTTCCATTTCGGAAAGACATTAGCAGTATAAAATATTAAATCTGAAGGAGAAATTACCGGAGTCCAATTCAGTGCCGGGGCCTCAAATTCAGGTCGGGTACTGTGGTCAGGAATCGGCTTACCGTCATAATGATCGCCATTGGATACCAGTGGATAACCATAATTTTTAGCTTTGACAATCTTGTTCAGTTCATCGCCGCCTTTCGGTCCCATTTCGATCACCCAAAGCTGCCCTTTCGGATCAAAAGCCATGCCTAGAGGATTACGGTGTCCAAGACTCCAGACCTGCTGGGCAATTTTACCCTGAGTCATAAACGGATTATCGGCAGGGATTGAGCCATCATCATTCAGGCGAATAATCTTACCGGCATTAGATTGCATGTCCTGTGCAGGGTTGAATTGCTGACGTTCTCCTGAACTGATCCATAACTTACCATCCGACCCGAATACAATCCGATGGGCATAATGTCCTTGGCCTGAAAATTTCGGCACTTGCGTCCAGATCCGTTCAATCTGTTTCAGTTGGGGGGTAGACTGGCTCAAATCAAGTTTGCCACGAACGACCACAGCACCATATCCACCTTGACCCTTTTCAGCATAACTCAGATATACCCATCGATTCTTTGCAAAATCTGGATGTAAAGCAACTTCACCTAAGCCGCCTTGGCCCTCATACGCAACCTGGGGTATACCTTTCACCTCGATTTTTTTCTTGGTTTTTGGATCAAAGAGCTGCAATTTTCCTTTGCGCTCAGTAATCAATAGTCGGCCATCATTTAAAGTAGTAATCGCCCACGGCTCATTAAATTGAGCCACCTGTTCAACCTTATATTTTTGCATGCTTAAAGAGACTGCATCCGATTTGGCAGCTGATGTAGATGCGTCTTGAATACTTCTAGAAGATGAATTCTCTGCATGACAGGCAGTAAATGCTAAAGCACAACAACTGAGTAGAATTTTTATTTTAAATTGCGACAACATCCTCTTCTCCATACTGATTTATTGTTCAAATTAACATCAAGATACAGAGTTTCTGGTCTAAATTCAGCATAGAAAAGTAAATAGATATATTTTAAAAATTATAAATAGAATTTCTCTTAATAAAGAATTAGTGTCTAAGCTTTCGACTAAATCCCACGCATAAAAAAATCCCCCTCTGCTGATGCGGAGGGGGATTTTGGAATAATGAGCTGGCGATGACTTACTCTCACATGGGTAACCCCACACTACCATCAGCGCTAAGAGGTTTCACTTCTGAGTTCGGGAAGGGATCAGGTGGTTCACTCTTGCTATGGTCGCCAGCACAACTGTTTATGGATACTTGCTAGGTCTTATTGAGATGCCTTGCTTTCTACCAAATAGAATTCATTAACAGATATATCTGAGTTCTTGCGAGTAGAACTAAGCAGTGCTTAATTATACTCTCATTTGTTCTTAAGCGTTCACTAAATCAAGCTGTTTTGCTTAATATCGAATCAATCGAGCTTCGTACAACAACTGTTTGGGTGTTGTATAGTCAAGCCTCACGAGCAATTAGTATTGGTCAGCTTCACATATCACTATGCTTCCACATCCAACCTATCAACGTCGTAGTCTTCAACGGCTCTTTAGGAGACATAAAGTCTCGGGGAAATCTTATCTTGAGGTAGGCTTCCCGCTTAGATGCTTTCAGCGGTTATCCCTTCCGAACATAGCTACCCGGCGATGCCACTGGCGTGACAACCGGTACACCAGAGGTTCGTCCACTCTGGTCCTCTCGTACTAGGAGCAGATCCTCTCAAATTTCCAACGCCCACGGTAGATAGGGACCGAACTGTCTCACGACGTTCTAAACCCAGCTCGCGTACCTCTTTAAATGGCGAACAGCCATACCCTTGGGACCTGCTTCAGCCCCAGGATGAGATGAGCCGACATCGAGGTGCCAAACACCGCCGTCGATATGAACTCTTGGGCGGTATCAGCCTGTTATCCCCAGAGTACCTTTTATCCGTTGAGCGATGGCCCTTCCATACAGAACCACCGGATCACTAAGACCTACTTTCGTACCTGCTCGACTTGTGGGTCTCGCAGTTAAGCGCGCTTTTGCCTTTATACTCTACGCGTGATTTCCGACCACGCTGAGCGCACCTTCGTACTCCTCCGTTACTCTTTAGGAGGAGACCGCCCCAGTCAAACTACCCACCAGACATGGTCCTCGTCCCGGATAACGGGACAGAGTTAGAACCTCAATATTACCAGGGTGGTATTTCAAGGACGGCTCCATCGCAACTAGCGTCGCGACTTCAAAGCCTCCCACCTATCCTACACAAGTAAGATCAAAGTTCAATGTCAAGCTGCAGTAAAGGTTCACGGGGTCTTTCCGTCTAGCCGCGGGTACACCGCATCTTCACGGCGAATTCGATTTCACTGAGTCTCTGCTGGAGACAGCGCCCCCATCATTATGCCATTCGTGCAGGTCGGAACTTACCCGACAAGGAATTTCGCTACCTTAGGACCGTTATAGTTACGGCCGCCGTTTACTGGGGCTTCGATCAAGAGCTTCGCTTACGCTAACCCCATCAATTAACCTTCCAGCACCGGGCAGGCATCACACCCTATACGTCCACTTTCGTGTTTGCAGAGTGCTATGTTTTTAATAAACAGTTGCAGGGGCCTGGTTTCTGAGGCTGTCGGCCGCTCAAGGAGCAAGTCCTATCACAGACAACAGCGTACCTTCTCCCGAAGTTACGGTACCATTTTGCCTAGTTCCTTCAGCAGAGTTCTCTCAAGCGCTTTGGTCTACTCGACCTGACCACCTGTGTCGGTTTCGGGTACGATTCCTGTGTAACTGAAGCTTAGAGACTTTTCCTGGAAGCATGGTATCAGCCACTTCACTGTACAAGTACAGCTTGCTATCAGTTCTCAGCATAGAGTACCCCGGATTTGCCTAAGATACATGCCTACAACCTTCCACCTGGACAACCAACGCCAGGCTGACTTAACCTTCTCCGTCCTCTCATCGCATTACACAGAAGTATTGGAATATTAACCAATTTCCCATCGACTACGCCTCTCGGCCTCGCCTTAGGGGTCGACTCACCCAGCCCCGATTAACGTTGGACTGGAACCCTTGGTCTTTCAGCGTGCGAGTTTTTCACTCGCATTGTCGTTACTCACGTCAGCATTCGCACTTCTGATACCTCCAGCAGACTTCTCAATCCACCTTCATCGGCTTACAGAACGCTCCCCTACCACGCATAATAAATTGTGAATCCGCAGCTTCGGCATATAGTTTTAGCCCCGTTACATCTTCCGCGCAGGCCGACTCGACTAGTGAGCTATTACGCTTTCTTTAAAGGGTGGCTGCTTCTAAGCCAACCTCCTAGCTGTCTATGCCTTCCCACATCGTTTCCCACTTAACTATAATTTTGGGGCCTTAGCTGGCGGTCTGGATTGTTTTCCTCTTGACTACGGACGTTAGCACCCGCAGTCTGTCTCCCGGATAGTACTCATTGGTATTCGGAGTTTGCATCGGTTTGGTAAGTCGGGATGACCCCCTAGCCGAAACAGTGCTCTACCCCCAATGGTATTCGTCCGAGGCGCTACCTAAATAGCTTTCGGGGAGAACCAGCTATCACCAAGTTTGATTAGCCTTTCACCCCTATCCACAAGTCATCCCCTGGCTTTTCAACGACAGTGGGTTCGGTCCTCCAGTTAGTGTTACCCAACCTTCAACCTGCTCATGGATAGATCACCTGGTTTCGGGTCTATACCCAGCAACTAAACGCCCTATTAAGACTCGGTTTCCCTACGGCTCCCCTATTCGGTTAACCTTGCTACTGAATATAAGTCGCTGACCCATTATACAAAAGGTACGCAGTCACCGGACTAAGCCGGCTCCCACTGCTTGTATGCATGCGGTTTCAGGATCTATTTCACTCCCCTCACAGGGGTTCTTTTCGCCTTTCCCTCACGGTACTGGTTCACTATCGGTCAGTCAGGAGTATTTAGCCTTGGAGGATGGTCCCCCCATATTCAGACAAGGTTTCACGTGCCTCGCCCTACTCGACATCATCATATAAGCCCTTTCGTGTACAGGACTATCACCGTCTACGGTCGCACTTCCCAGAGCGTTCCACTAGAACTTATATGACTTAATGGGCTCTTCCCCTTTCGCTCGCCGCTACTGAGGGAATCTCAATTGATTTCTTTTCCTAAGGGTACTGAGATGTTTCACTTCCCCTCGTTCGCCTTGCAACACTATGTATTCATGTTGCAATACCTACCTTATGGTAAGTGGGTTTCCCCATTCAGACATCTCCGGATCACAGGATATTTGCCGCCTCCCCGGAGCTTTTCGCAGGCTATCACGTCTTTCAT